>DATHOI010000172.1:0-2766 GCA_035485095.1 Polyangiaceae bacterium
CTCGGCCGCAACCACGAACAAGGACTCCGCGTCCCCGGCTTCGAGCAGCTCGATGCCCAACAATAGAGCCTCGAGCGCCGCGAGCGCACCGGCGCCGACGCTGAGCGACAGTCCTTGCAAGCCGAAGGCGATCGCCGCGCGACCCGGCGCAAGGTTTGGTGACGTCGCAGGAAACCGGCGCGGCTCCGCCCCGCGAGGTCCGCGCTGCCGAAGCCGCACCGCAAACGCTTCGTCGACTTCGACCGTCGCGGTCGACGTTCCAACGACCACGCCACAACTCGAGCTCGGCGGACCCAGATTGGCTGTCGCAAGCACACTCGCGATGGCCGAAAGTGTCAGCGCCGAGGGCGCGTCGAGACGCTCGAGCTCGAGCTCCGGCAGCGTGGCGAAACGCGCAATGAGCTTCAAATCCGGGACGATTTGCGATTGTCCCAAGGCACGGAGCCGAACGCGGCGCCGTGGGCGATCGACGTTCGCGCGCCGAGGCATGTGCGGCGCCAGGACGAGCGCGGCATTGGCGCCACCGAATGCTGTGGACAATTTCAGGATGTGCGCGGCGTTGCCGGGCATGTTTTGCGTGCACAGTCGGGCAGAAAATTCGCTATCCAGCTCACCGTCACCCAGCGCTCCCGGAAGCAACCCGCGACCGACCGCGTCGAGCGCAGCCAGGGTCTCGAGCGCGCCAGCGGCACCCAACGTGTGACCGGAAACGGCCTTGAACGGGTGGACGACGACGCGCTCGGCGGTCGGTCCGATCACCGCCGCGATGGCGTGCGCTTCGGCATTGTCGTTGAACGGCGTCGCCGTGGCGTGCGCGCTGATCAGGTCGATGCGCGACGGCTCGAGGGCGGCGTCCGCAAGTGCGGCGCGCATTACCCGCGCGAGCCCGGCGCCAGTGCGATCGGGCGCCGTCACGTGCACCGCGTCGCAGCCGAGCCCGAAACCGAGCACATAGCCGAGCGCGCTGCCCGCGTCCGGACGCATCAGCGCGACGAGCGCGGCACCCTCGCCCAGCGCCAATCCATCGCGATCCTTGCGAAACGGACGAGGCACGGACGCGGTCGTCGCGCCGAGCGCTTCGAAGCCCGCCGCCGCGAACAGCGTGAGCGCGTCATAGCCACCGGCGATCACGAGATCACAGGACCCCGCCGCGAGCCAGCGGCAGCCGATCCCCAGCGCCACCGTCGAGGACGCGCAGGCCGACAGCACCTGAGTCAGCCGCGCAGGCTCGACCGGTAAGCGCTCGAGTGCGCGCAGCGGCCCGAAATAGTTGGCGTCCCGAGCGCGTTCGGGCGCGATCGACTCGCGCCGCGCGCGCGCAGCCAGCACGTCCGTGAGCGTCTCGAGACCGCCCGAGGACGTGCCAAGCGCCACGCCGACACGCAGACCCTGCCAACTCGGTAAACGCTGATTCAGGGCTGTCGTGAGCAGCTCGAGAGCGCGCCCGAGCAACGCCTGGGCGCGATCTTGATTTGGGGGTGATTTCAGGGGCGCGCGCGCGGCATTGGGACGACGTAGGCCGGCCGCTTCGAGCAGCGCGTCGCGAACGACACGCGTCGCTGGGCGCGAGCCGGCTTCGCCCACACTGAACGCCGCCACACCTTCACCGAGCGGCGACACTGCACCGGACGCGATGATGGCGATCGGCTTCACGTTTTGCCCTCATAGCGTTCGAGGCGCGTGAGGTAGACCGTGTCGACATCGGCAGTGACGACCAACGCCTGTTCAACGTGACCCGCCGCCAGCTCGGCCACGGCGACAGCCAGGCAGAGCGCGCCAAACGCTTCGTGATAACCGACCCGACTCGCCAAACCGTGCACTGAAACAGCGTGCCACGATGAACGTACCAAGGCTCCCGCAACCGACCCGGGCAAGCGCCCGCTCACGACACATGCGCGTGCCCGTGGCGCCTCGAGGTCCGCGAAGAGGCGCGTCGCATCGCCGCGCAACGCGCGGTGTTCCACTAGCCGCGCGAGCGGAACGCGCTGGCGAGCTTCGACCGAGCGCGCGGTCTCGAGCACGACGAAACCGCCGCCCTCCCCGCGCTCGCCAGCGAGCACCGCGTCTACGATGCCGTCGTGTGCCTCCGCGGCGCCCGCCAAGAGCGACGACGCGAGCCCCAGCTCCAGGAGCGAAATGGCCACCGAAACGGCCGATTCTGCGCTGGTTCCGAACTCGCTGACTGAAAGGCACGGGCCCGTCAGCCCGAGGTAGATCGAAGCGTTCCCGGAGCCCGTGGACGCGATCAACTGCGGGAACTCCGCCGGACTCGCAAATTTTGGTCCCTGCCCGAGCACCTTTTGCAGGAACCGAACGGAGCGCTCGACATCTCCGAATGCGCTCCCTACGACGAGACCCACATCAGCGGGTTTTTGCTGCGCGTCCAGCAGGGCGCGCTCGGCAGTAGCCACGACCAACGCCGAGGCGCGCCCAAAACGGCGCGAACGATCCGGATCGAGCAAGGCCAATGGCTCAATCGCGCGCTCCGAGGGCGCAGACGCCGGTGGCTCCGACAAATAGCGAGTGCCGTTGGCTCCTGCCAGGAGCCCGAGCGGCCCAAAGCTCGCGACACCCGAAATCACGATCGCGTCAGGCTCGGCCGCGGCGAGCGGGCGCGCCTCGGCACCCGGAGCCTCGAACGCGAGCACAGCGCACGCTCCACCAAAACCAAAGGAACTGGAAAGCGCCGCTCGGAGTGGCGCCGTCTGATTTGGCTCGCGCACAAGACGGAGCGCCGGCATCTCGGGTGTCTCGAGCCCAGCGGTC
>DATHOI010000173.1:0-2233 GCA_035485095.1 Polyangiaceae bacterium
TCGCAGCTGGCGCCTCCGCTGACGCGCGCGACTATCGCGTCGACTTCAAGAAGATCGAGCAGACGCTACCTGGCTTCCGTCCGAGCTGGACCCTGCGCAAAGGCATCGAGGAGATGTACGGCGCATATCGCGACGGCAAAATGACGGCGGAGGAGTTTCTCGGCCCCCGCTACTACCGCCTCCGGACCGTCCAGGGCTTGAAGGATCGCGGCACGCTCGATGACAACCTGCGCCGAACCGGTGCGAGCTGAGTGGCAGTCAGAGGCTCCGCATGAGCAGACGACCAATTGCCTACGTGATGGAGCAAACGCTCGGCAGCATCACGCACTACATGAACCTGCGCCGAGAAGAGACGGCAGCGAGCACGCCGTTGCCGCACTGGGTACCCATCGAGTTTCGAGAGAGTCGGCTGTCCTGGACGGTTACAGGCAGCTACCTCGCGCGCCGGGCGCTGGGCAAAGTACTCGCGGACGTGGACGGCATTTTCATGCATACGACCACGCTCGCGCCGCTGTCGGTCGATTTGTTCCGCAAGAAGCCCACCGTTCTGTCGAGTGACGGCACGCCGTTGAACAAGCGCGGCATGCGCCGCGCCTACGGCTTGACGAACGAGGGGCGGCTTGGCGAGTTCGCCAAACGCGCGCTCTACCGTGGGGTGTTCGGCACGGCCGCGGGCCTCGTCGCCTGGTCGAACTGGACCAAGCAATCGTTCGTCGAAGACTACGGCTGCAAAGAGCAAGACGTTGCCGTCATTCCGCCCGGCATCGACCTGAAGGAGTTCTCGATCGGCGATCGCAACCACGAATTGCCGCGGATTCTCTTCGTGGGCGGCGACTTCGAGCGCAAAGGCGGAGACCTGCTGCTCGACGTATTTCGGCGCCGCCTGCGCGGACGCGCGGAGCTGATCCTCGTCACGCGCGCGGAGGTGGCCAGCGAGCCCGGGATCACCGTGCACCGTGATGTCGCAGCAAATTCGCCGAAGCTTCACGAGCTGTATCGCACTTCGGACATGTTCGTACTGCCGACTCGCGCGGACTGCTACTCGCTCGTCTGCATGGAAGCGCTAGCCGCTGGGCTGCCCATCGTCGCCACGCGCGTCGGCGGCATTCCAGACATGATCCGGGAAGGCGAAACCGGGCACCTACTCGACGTGGGTGACTCCGCCACGCTGGGGGATGCGCTCGAATCACTCGTCATGCAGCCCGCGCTGCGCCACACCATGGGGGAGAAAAGCCGCGCCGAGGCAGAGCGGCGCTTCGACGCGCGAGAGAACGCGCGTTTGTTATTCGAGTTCGTGCGTTCGCGATGCTAAGCGCCGCACGAAGCGCACTGCCCGTGTCCAACGAAGTATCCTCGACCATGGTCAATCGCGGACGGTACTGGCTCTCTCGTTTGCCCAGCTTGGCGCGTATGGCGTTCGAAGAGATCGAGCCGCTCTTGTCCAGACGAGTCCTGGCGGAGGCGTCAGCGGTGGCGTTTCCTCAACAGAGCTTCACTCGAACGCGCACCGCGTTGCTGCGCGCGGCCGGCGTGCAAATCGGCGCTCACTCACTGATCCAAGGCCCGATTCGCGTGACCGGCATGGGCAACCCCTGCCATTTCCTGTCCATCGGCGACTACACGATCATCACCGGACCGCTGCACGTGGATCTAGGAGCTCCAGTGCGGATCGGCCATGGCGTCCGGATTGGCCATGACGTGACGCTCCTGACCGTAAACCACGCCATTGGCTCCGAGAGCTTGCGTTCTGGCATCAGCGAGTTCCAGGGCATCGAAATCGGCAACGGAACCTGGATCGCCTCGCGAGTTACGGTCCTGCCGAATGTACGCTTGGGGGCGGGCTCGGTCGTCGCCGCCGGCGCCGTAGTGACCCGCGATGTGCCGGACAACACGCTCGTTGCCGGCGTCCCAGCGCGCATTATCCGTACACTCAGCGTAAGCGGGCAAACCCAGTAGCCGAGTGGCGCCATACCGAGCTCGGCCGAGCCTGGACGCAGGGCGGATACCGAGGTATCGGAAACTAACATCGTGAGCGCTGCTGCTGCGAATGACCGAGTTCGGGACTACTGGAATGCGTCGGCATTGGGCATCCTAGTCGTCGAGCGTGTGTTCGCGCGCCTGCCGCCCTTCGTCGCAGCTCGCGCGGTGACCCTCGGCTTGCGCACGAGTGGCGTCCGGATCGGTCGAGCGACGGTATTTTGGGGCATGCCCGAGCTGGTGGGAACCGGTGACG
>DATHOI010000174.1:0-2581 GCA_035485095.1 Polyangiaceae bacterium
CAAATCTCGACGGCTGACTTTGCGGATCAATCTTATCCGAAGCAGCTCGTGATCAATGCCACCACCGCGCCCTTGCTCGAGCTGTCGACCGAACAGAGCTTCGCGCGCACCATGCTCGAGCTGATCTCGGAAGGGCGCCCGCTCACCGATAGCGTAACGACGCAAAAGCTGATGATGACGACCGCGCTGAAGGAGCTGTACGCGTTCCTCGACGTGTACGAGGTCGACGACGACGGCAAAGTGACCGACGGTTTCCGGACCACGCCGCCCAAGACGCCGATCATTGCGGAAGCCGCGCAAGGTCCGATCCCGATCGCGGACACGTTGAACCCGCAGAGTCCGAACTACATGCATTGGTACGATCCGGACGTCGCGACCGCCAATTCGGACGTCGCGGGCTGTACGGCGGACCCGCTCACTTTTGCGAGCAGCTCGTTTTCGATCCATCGCCTGCTGTATGGTTCACTCGACGGCTACAAGAGCAGCACTGGCGTTGCCTGCCCGCCGTTTGCTGGCAGCGCGACCGCCGCTCAACTGACTACGGCGGATTTCAACGACTGGACACTGGTGAACATTCGCGCGCCGAACACGGGTGAGGCTGTGACGGCGTTCTACGATTTGCCAACACTACGCGGCGCCGCGGAGCTCGTGCTGTCCATCCCGCGCATCGGGTTTTTCACGACGCCGGCGTTCTTCGCCAATTGGCAGACCAACATCAGTAACCAGATGCGGGTCACCCTGAATCAGAGCTTGATCGTCGCCCTCGGCGCGCAAGTCGACGGCACCGACTCGACGGTAACGCCTGGCAACCCACCGCCCGGTCTCGATACCACGCATGCCAGCAGCGGCGCTTGCTTCGGGTGTCATCAAACACTCGACCCGCTACGCTCGATATTTGCCGCGACTTACTCCTGGAACTATCACAACCAGCTCGACGCTACTTGGACCGGGCAGAAGGGCCTTTTCTCCTTCCAAGGCGTGACGCAGCCGGTGAGCAGCATGAGCGACTTCGGTTCCCAGCTCGGCTCGCACCCGCTCTTCGCCCAAGCTTGGGTACAGAAGCTTTGCTACTACGTGAACTCGGCGCCGTGCGTGACCACGGACCCGGAATTCATGCGTATCGTGTCGCTGTTCCAAAGCTCGGGCTATGCCTGGAACACGCTGGTCGCAGAGCTATTTTCGTCGCCGCTCGTGACCAATGCCTCGCATACCGCGACGTACGACGTGAACGGTGAGGTGGTAGCGGTGTCGCGCCGCGATCACTTGTGCGCTGCACTCGATACTCGGCTCGGGTTCACCGACATCTGTGGTCTGCAAGCCGTGACCGCGAAGGCAGCCAAAGCGCTCGTTCCCTCGATCGCCGCGGGTTTGCCCTCGGATGGTTATGGTCGTGGTTCGGTGGCGCCGGTCCTGCCCAATCAACCGACGTTGTTCTACCGAGCGGGCCTCGAAAATATCTGCGAGACGGTCGCCGCGCAGACGATCGATGTCGCGGCCGCCAATCAGCTACCGAACGTGAAGCAGTGGTCGAGCGGCGATCCCAACACGGCCATCGCCGACTTCGTCTCGATCGTGATGGCGCTGACTCCGAGCGACGCGCGCTCCGCGCCGGCGACGGCCTTGCTTCAAGCGCACTTCACGCAAGCCACGCAGAGCGGTGCGACCGCGACCAACGCGCTCAGGTCGACGTTCGTCGCTGCTTGCCTCGCCCCTTCTTCGGTTTCGATTGGGATGTGAAAGGAACTAGCCGATGATCACCCGCCGCCAAGCGCTGCTTTCGACTCTGTTCGGCACCGGAATGATTGGGCTGCGCGCCCTCGCTACGGGCTTGCCAGCCACGTTTCTGTTGAACCCGCGGCGCGCCCTGGCAGACATGCCCGCGTCGGGTTGTCCGGACCCGACCAAGGCGCAGTTCATCATTTTCAATACGTCGGGGCAGGGCGATCCGATCAACGCCAACGTGCCTGGCACGTATGACGATCCGAAGGTGGTGCACAGCCTGGACCCCGCGATGGCGGCGACCCCGCTCACCATCAATGGTCAAATGCAGACCGCCGCCCTACCGTGGTCGACCTTGCCGCAAGCGGTGCTCGACCGCACCTGCTTCTGGCACACGATGACCGATACGCCGGTGCACCCGAAGGAGCCGGACGTGCTCAAGTTGATGGGCAGCACGGCCGCGGGCGAGATGCTGCCATCGCTCTTGGCGAAGCAACTCGCGCCCTGTCTGGGTACCGTGCAAATGCAACCATTGTGTTTGGGCGCAACCAGCCCCGCAGAGGGCTTGAGCTTCGGCGGGTCGGCGTTGCCCATCGTGCCCGCGCTAGCGCTCAAATCCACGCTGACGAACCCGGCTGGTCCGCTCACGGATCTGCAACCACTCCGCGATCAGACCCTCAACCAGTTGTATGATCTGTACAGCAACGGCGCGACCAGCGCGCAAAAGGCTTACATCGATTCGATGGTCGCTTCGCAAGCCCAGGTGCGCAATCTGAATCAGAATTTGTTGAACGCATTGTCGTCGATCAAAGACAACACCGCGGCGTCACAAGTGCTCGCCGCGGTCACTCTGATTCAGATG
>DATHOI010000175.1:0-4374 GCA_035485095.1 Polyangiaceae bacterium
GCGCGTCCTGAAAGAGGTCCTCTGCTTGCGCGCGGCGCTCGGGATCCGCCTCTAAGCAGCCGAGGAGATGTCGCCGCAATGCACCGAGCACATCATGGAAGAGATTGAAGTCGGCCCGATGCTCGAGCAGCTTGAGCAAGGCGTCCTCGACGCCGGCGATGAAAGCCGTCCGCGAATGATCCCGCAAATCATTGGTGATCGCGCTGATTAGCCGCGTTTCCCAGCCGGTTCCGAGCAGGCCGAAGCCACCGCGGGCAGCGCGAGCCAAGTCCGCCAATACCAGTTGGCGCCGTTCGATCAGCGCGGCCTCGAAGCTTGCGCGCTTCGGGAAGCCGCTCAATGCCAAACGCGACTCTTCAGTGAAGCAACGGCAAGACCGGCGCGCGACGAACTCGGTGTGCAGCGTGACGTGCTCGCCACGCGAACCCCCGTAGACCTCGCTCAACAACAGGCGCACGGCCTCACGTCCCTGCTCATACAGTGGTTGGCGCACGGTCGTCAGGGGCGGAGAGGTGAAGCGTGCTTCTTCGATGTCGTCGAAGCCGACGACCGCCACTTCATCGGGTACCTTCACGCGCAGCTCGGCGAGCGCCTCCAGCGCTCCGATCGCCATTTGGTCGTTGGCGGTGACGATCGCGTCAGGTCGTTGCCCCCTAGCGCGAAATAGCTCAAAAATAGCCGTTTTTCCGCTCGGTGTAAGAAAATCTCCGTTCAGCACCAAGCTCGCGTCGAAGGGGATGCCGTTCGACGCGAGCACGGAGCGGTACACCTCATAGCGGAGCTCTGCCTCGGGGTTGGCCTGTGGCCCGCGCACGAACGCAATGCTCCGACAGCCGTGGCTTCGGATGAGATGCGTGATCGCGCTTTCGATGCCCGTCCGATTGTCGACGACGATGCTTGCCATGCCGGGCAATTCGACGGCAATGCTCACGCGCGGCAGAGCTCGAAAGCGCTCGCAGTAGCTGACTAGCTCGTCCGCACCGATTTTGTTGCCGATGGTGCCGCTCATCAAGATGATGCCGTCGACGTTCTCGGGCGTAACCAAGTCGAACGTAGCATTGCGGCGCACGCCGCCACGCTGCTGGCTGCCCAGCATGCCACCGGCAAAGCACAGCAAATGCACACGACGGTCGCGCGCCGCATCGCGCGCGCCCTCCAGAATTTGGCTCTGATATGCGCCGTCGAGCCAATCGACCAAGAAACCGATGGTCTTGCTGGGGGCGCTGAGCGCTCGCGGAGCTTGGTGCATGATGATGCCGAGAGCTTACGCAGATTCGAAAAGCAACATACGGGGGTTGTGTGGTCGCGCGCTTCGAAAAAATGTGCCACGCTGCGGCGCGGACGTCGAGCACGCTTCGTGACTTCATTGTTCACCACGACCCGAAGTAGGCGTCTTGCTTTCGCCGCGGATGTCACACCTGCAACGGTGTACGTGTGCGCTGTCTTCTACGGTGGGCTGATTCGCCTCAGCAAGCTCCCGGAGGTCGGCTTCATGCCGACCGACAAGCTCTTACACGGGCTGGCGTTCGGCGGCCTAGCGTTGCTCCTCTTTCGCGCAGCACGAGCGCTCCGGCAATGGCGTACACCGAGCGGGCGGCTTTGGTTTGGGGCGTTTGGCTCGTCCTTTTTCGGCGCAGCCCTGGAAATTTGCCAACATTTCGTGCCTTATCGCTCCGCGGAATTTCTGGATTGGCTGGCCGATACCGTGGGTGCGCTGCTTGCCGTCGGCCTGCTGGCTTTGGTTTTGCGAATGAGGCGAGAGCATGCCTGAACGGGCGCTGCCTACGCTGATCGTCTTCTCCGATCTGACTCGGGTACCTGAGGCGCTGATGCTGGCGCGCTTCGGCGCGCTTGCCGAGCAGGCCAAGCCGCAGAGCGTGCTCTTCACGGTGCGCGACTACTCGCTCGCAGCGCGCGCTCGCCTAGCGTTGCTGAGCGAGCTTTCGGCTTTGGCTCGGCGGTCGGGCCAATTGTTCGGAGTGGCTGAGCGCGCCGACTTAGCGCAGCTCACTGGCGCGCATGGCTTGCATCTTCCCGAACACGGTCTTGCCGAGCGAGATGCGCGCGCCTATCTCGGTCCAGGTGTGATCCTCTCGCGCGCCTGTCACGAGCCGCAGCGAGCGGCCAGCTTGGTTTCGGACATGCTGCTGCTGTCGCCAATCTTCGCGCCGCGCAAGGGCCGTTCGGCGCTTGGTCTCACGGTCCTGGAGCGCGTGACGCGAGAGGTGCGGTCCGCGTCGCGCGTCGCGCCGGCGGTGTACGCCTTGGGCGCCGTCGACGCAGGCAACGCGGCGCTCTGTCTGGCTGCGGGTGCGGCGGGTGTTGCGGTGATCGGTGCAGCTCTGGCTCTCGATCACGTTCCGCTGCTGCGGGCGCTGGAAATCAGCCGTCGCTGAGTACGAGCTGGGCTAAGGCGCGCTCCGTTGGAGCCGCGTGCGCACGACTCGCAGAGGCGAGCCTCGGGGGTATGGTATACGCCACGCAACAGGCCGACCTTCATGACGAAACCGCCGTTCCACGCCGTTCCGACCGAGCTCGACTTTCCCAAGTACGAGCAAAACATTTTAGATCTTTGGGCAGCGCGCGGGATCTTCGAAAAAGCGATTGAAGCAGGCGCAACCTCGGCGAAGAAGTACGTTTTCTACGAGGGTCCACCGACCGCGAACGGGTTGCCGCACAACGGTCACGTGCTCACGCGCGTCATGAAGGACCTTTTCCCGCGCTACCACGCGATGCTCGGAGAGCAGGTACTGCGTAAGGGAGGCTGGGACACGCACGGCTTGCCCGTGGAGGTCGAAGTCGAGAAAGAGCTGCGCATTCACGGCAAAGCAGCGATCGAGCAATTCGGCGTAGAACCGTTCGTGAAGCGCTGCATCGAAAGCGTGTTTCGTTACACGAGTGATTGGGAGCGCCTGACATCACGCATCGGGTTTTGGGTGAGTCTCGATGATGCGTACGTGACGTATCACAAGAGCTACGTCGAGAGCGTCTGGTGGGCGCTCTCCGAGCTGTTCAATAAGGGCCTGCTTTATCAAGGTCACAAGGTCGTTTGGTGGTGGGCGCAAGGTGGCACTGCGCTGTCCGCGGCAGAGGTCGGCTCCGGCTACAAGACCGTCGATGATCCGAGCGTGTACGTGGCTTTCCCGCTGCTCGACACAGCAGACACGGCGCTGGTCGTCTGGACGACGACGCCCTGGACCTTGCCGTCGAATGGTTACGCGGCGGTGCGGCCCCACACCAGATACGACGTGGTCGAGCTGGGTGAGCCGCTGGAAATCAAGGGCAAAAAACCGAGCAAACCCCTCGAGCTTGGGGTGTCGCGCCTGATCGTCGCCAGCGACTTGCGGGCGGCGCTCGCAGAAAAGCTGGGGCGCGAGCTGAAGCCCATACGGACGCTGTTGGCGGAGGAGCTCAGAGGGCAGCGCTATCGCCCTCCGTTCGACTTCTACGCGAAGGCGCTGGCCGACGAGCGCGTCGCGCTCAAGGCGGGTGGTGATGATGCGCTCTGGTGGCGCGTCATCGTCGAGGACTTCGTGACGCTCGATACGGGCACGGGCATCGTGCATATCGCGCCCGCCTTCGGTGAGGACGATTACAACGCGCACAACAAGCAGCTCGCGCGCTATGCCGACCCGTTGAGCGTCGAGCTCCTGTGCGCGGTCCTGCCAAATGGCGAATTCAAGCCAGGTTTTGACGATCTTTCTGGCCGCTGGGTCAAGAGCTGCGATCGCGACATCATCCAAAATTTGCAGAGTCGCAGCCTACTGGTATTCGAGGAGCTATACCGCCACGACTACCCGTATTGTTGGCGTGCCGATGAGGATCCGCTGATCCAGCTCGCGCGTCCGGCATGGTTCATCCGCACGACGGCGCGTTTGGGTGACGCACTGGCTAACAACCAAGCGGTCAATTGGCTGCCTGACCACATCAAGGACGGCCGCTTCGGCGACTTTCTGAAGAACAACGTGGACTGGGCGCTCAGTCGCGAACGCTACTGGGGCACGCCTCTCAACGTTTGGCTGTGCAGCGCTGACCCAGAGCACAAGCACGCTCCTTCGAGCATCGCCGAAATCGAAACCCGCAACCCTCGGGCTTTTGCCTATTTTCATGCGGAAAGGCACAAAAACCCTGAGCTCAGCCCACACCTCCAAGTACACAAGCCGTGGATCGATCACGTCACGTTTCCGTGCCCCACGTGCGGGGCTGAAATGCGTCGCGTTCCCGAGGTGATCGATTGCTGGTTCGATTCGGGCTGCATGCCCTTCGCGCAATGGGGCTTCCCCCATGAAGCGGGCTCGCTCGAAAAATTCGACGCTGCCTTCCCCGCGGATTTCATCAGCGAGGCGATCGATCAAACGCGCGGCTGGTTCTATT
>DATHOI010000176.1:0-14042 GCA_035485095.1 Polyangiaceae bacterium
TAGCCGCTGCCCCATAGGAACCATGACCACTCCCCGTGCAGCAGATGCTTGGCTTGCAACCCGACGACCGCTCCGTCCGAGTGCAGGCCGGCGGCGTTCAGCAGGGCGGGTAGGGCGTGGACCGTAGCCACGCAGAGCAACACGAAGAGCGGTACTTCGCGCAGCAGCCAAGCGCCGATTCGCCTCGGGATACCAAGCTGCGCCGAAGTCAGTGGCGAAACCTCGCGAGCTGCTGGAGGATCCTCGCGCGCGGGTTGGCTGTGGAGTGGCAGGACCAAGCTCTCAGCTCTCTTTATCGCGTATTGGGGCGCGAGCCGCCACACGATAGTCCAGGAACAGCCGCTTTTTTCCGTCTAAAAGCGCACTTCTCGTGGCATGAGGCTCTAAATTTCTCGGAATGCGGCCGCCGAAGCGATCACGGCATCGCGAAGTAGCGAGTCCTGCAGGCCCGGCACCGGAACGGCTTGAAGCCGAGGGCGCGGGCCAACGCGTCGATTGGGCCGCGAGAATGTGACCGACGCACGTCATGGCGCCGGCAGCGAGGACAGGCCGGCGGCTCGCGTTGCTCGAGCTCGGCTTGCCGCGTCGTCGAATCGGGCGTCGCTTCTGTTACGGACCGACTCGGTTGCTCGAACGACAATGCCGTGAAACTGCGCGACCGGTCATCACCGAACGATGACTCGTGCGTAACGGCCTTCTCTTGTGGCATCGAGCAGGCCCACAGCAACAAGCGCACCAGCTCTTGTTGCACTGTTGCCAAACCGTTTTTTGGCTTGTCTAGCACGGCGACGGATATGCGATGGCGGCTCGCGACGCCGAGCGTGATGTTTCACAATGCCTCGCCGAGGCGGATTGACACGTGAACGACCCCCCACGAACAGCAGCGGTCCGAAGTCGAGAGCTGTTTGACGTACGGCGGGCGCGCCGCGCGCCGGCTTGACTCCTCAAGATCTGACGTGACGCTAACCTTGCGTGTGCGTGAGCAGCGCTCCGATGAGCTCCGCGGAGGCTGCCCCTGCGAGCAGAAGCACGCTGCACAAGGCGAGGCTCTCCCAGCGTGTAGGATCGCGAAACGCGCCGCGCCACAGACGGATCGCGTGCCACGTCGCGAGCGGCGCGAGGAGCGCAGCCAGCGCCGCGACTCGCCACGGCAAACCGCAGCACACGAGCAGCGGGAGTAAGGCGAAGCTGGCGATCGCGAGGCAGGCTCCGTAGCGTGCTCCCCACTCGGCGCCGTGGCGCACGACCAACGTGCGCTTGCCGAGCGCCGCGTCCGCGGCAGCATCTGGTAGCTCGATGGTGAGCAGCATCGCGAATTGCAGGCCGCACAACGGCAAGCAGGCGAGCACGGGCAACAGCCGGAGCGCGCCACTTTGCAGATAGAAGCCGAGCAGCGGAGTGAGCAGTGTGACCACGAGCGCCGTCGTGAGCTCTCCGAGCCCACGGCTCAGCAAGCGCAAGGGCGGGGCGCTGTAGGCCCACGAGAGCGCGATGATCAACAGCGAGAGCGGCAATACGAGCGGCGCGCCGTTCACGTGACTGGCTACGAACAAGCTGCTGCCGAGCGCACCGCCACCGAGCACGAGCGCGGCCTTCCACGCGATTCCCGGTCCGAGAACGCCACTCGGTAGCACACGACTCCCTCCCGACCAGCGCGTCGGTGTCGAGTTTGCGCGGTCCGCCTCGAGATCAAAAAAGTCATTCGCGTAGTGCGTCATCAGCTGTGTCGTCGTGATGATCGTCTGACCCCAAACGTAACGTTGCCAATTCACGTTCGCGCCGACGATTCGAGCGAGAGCCGAGCCCAGTCCGTAGAGCAGCAACCCGCCGACTAGAAATTGCGGGCGCCCGAGCTTGACGAAGGCGACCACGCGCGCGGCGAGAGGGGGCGTCACTGCGCGCCAGCATGCGACGTGCTGAGCGCGCATGAAAGCCTCAGCGTCAGGCGCGCTTGCGCAAATTGCCACACTGGCCCGTGCGACGCGGCGCAATCTCCCTCTTTCCTAGGGGCACGGCCTTTGCACTTGCTCGGCGTCGCCTCGTGTTGCTTGCAATTGATTGACGCTCGATACCTTCGGCTTCGCACGGCGTCTTGATCCATATGCTCACGCTCAGCAATTTTTCGATGCAGCGTCCGCGCTATCAGGTCGCGCAGAGTCGCACCCTGGAGTGGCTGGCTGAGATTCATGCTGCGTCTCAAGCGACGCTCGAATCACTCTCTCCCGCCGAGCGTGACGCTTTTGCGGTTCGCATGCACAAGCTGATCGAGCGCTGCGCGTGCGGGCCGGACAAAGTGGGCTCGCGTGGCCACATGCTGTCCGATCTCAGCTCGTCGGAATTTGCGGGTCACGCGCTATATGACGTGACTCGCTATCCGCGGGGCCAGGGAACGGCCGCGCGCTCTCGCCTCTTCGCTGAAATCGTGGACGCCTATTTCGAGCGCGAATTTGCCGAGGAGCGCGAGCCGCCGAGCGAGCTCGTTCATGTCACGTGCACTGGCTACGTGGCGCCGAGCGGGGCGCAGCGCGTGGTCGCGAACAAGGGCTGGGGCGCCCGCACGCACGTGACCCATGCCTATCACATGGGCTGCTATGCCGCATTTCCTGCGATCAGAATTGCTGCGGGCCATGTCTCGCTGCCCGCGGCGCTGGCCCCGAGCGGTGTGCCGCGGCGCGCGGATATCGTGCACACCGAGCTGTGCACGCTGCACCTCGACCCGAGTGAGCATTCGGTCGAGCAATGCGTGGTGCAAAGCCTATTTTCCGACGGCTTCGTGCGCTACTCGGTTCGCGCGGAGGCCGTAGCCACACCGAGTTTGGAAGTACTGGCGCTCAGCGAACAGGTGCTACCCGACTCCGCGCAGTCGATGGGCTGGGCGGTGGCGGACTTCGGCATGCACATGACCTTGGCGCGTGACGTTCCGGATCGCATTGCCTCGGCGTTGCGGCCGTTCGTGACCGAACTATTTGCGAAATCAGGCCTAAATGTCGCGCGCGATTTGCGGCACGCGCTGGCGGCTGTGCACCCCGGCGGGCCAAAGATCATCGATAGCGTACGCGACGTGCTGGAGCTCGATGAAGCTCAAGTCAAGGCCAGCCGAGGTGTGCTGTTCGACTACGGAAATATGTCGTCTGCGACCCTGCCGCATGTCTGGCTGCGCGTTTTGGCAGATGACGACGTGCGCGCGGGCACACTGATATTGAGTCTGGCCTTCGGTCCCGGGCTGACCGTGTGCGGTGGGCTATTTCGGAAGCGCTGATGCTGCTGATTTTGCTGCTGCCAGCAGTCCTGCAAATGCTCGCCATGGCGTTCGATGAGCTCGTGTTTCATCGGCGGCGCGGGCTGCCGCGTTGGGAGCGGATTGGACACCCGCTGGACACTGCTACGGCAGCGCTCTGCTACGGCTGGCTGGTCTGGGTGCCTCGCCAAAATCCGCACGCTCTGACCGTGTATGTCGCGCTGTGTGCGTTCTCCTGCTTGTTCATCACGAAGGATGAGCCCGTGCACGCGCGTTCGTGCGAGCCAGCCGAAATGTGGCTGCATTCGTTGCTCTTCGTGCTGCACCCGATCGTGTTTCTCTGCTTCGCTTTGATCTGGCGGCAGGCCGCGGCGCCTTGGCTGTTGAAGCTCGAGCTCATCTTGACCCTGAGCTTACTGGTCCATCAACTCGTCTATTGGAGCCTATTGTGGCAACCCACCCCGAACAAATCTCGCTCGTAAATAACGACGTGTATCGTACGCTGGGCGAGCGTTGGTATGGCGCTACCGATGACCCGGTGGCGTTGCTGCGCGCCGAATCGCGCCTGCGTAACCCGTGGCTCGCGCAGGAAATCACGAGCGCGTTCGGGCAACGGAGCTGCACCGTGCTGGATATCGGCTGCGGTGGCGGCTTTCTAGCGAACTACTTGGCGCCGCTCGGTCACCGCGTGACGGGTATCGACGCGTCGACCGATGCGCTGCGCGTCGCTGCGCTTCACGACCGCACCGGCCGCGTGTACTACCAGGAGGGGGATGCGTTGCAGCTCCCCTTCGCAGACGCCTCGTTCGACGTCGTGTGCGCGATGGATTTTTTGGAGCACGTGGAGAATCCGGATCAGGCCATTTTAGAGGCGGCGCGGGTACTCAGCCCGTCCGGCAGGTTCTTTTTTCACACCTTCAATCGCAACTTTCTGTCCTGGTTGGTCGTGATCAAGGGCGTCGAATGGTTCGTTCGCAACACGCCCAAAAATCTGCACGTTTTGAGGCTGTTCGTGAAACCGGAGGAAATCCGAGCCTCGTGCTTGCGGCATGGTTTGAGCTCGCCCGAGCTGCGCGGTGTGCGACCGAAGCTCGGGTGGCCGTTCTGGCGCATGCTCGCCACGCGGCGTGTCTCGGCGGACTTCGGCTTCACGTTCACGAAGTCCACCCGGCTCGGCTTCAGCGGCATTGCTCGAAAGAGGCTTGCCTAGTCGACCGAAAAGCGGTGCACCATGCGGTGCCGGTACAGCTCACCTGGCCTCAAAATGACCTGATTTCTCCAGCTTGGAACGTTGATCGCATAGGGAAATTTCTGCGTTTCGAGACAGAAGCCGCTGTATTGATCATAGCGAGCGCCCTTGCCGCGATCCCTGCCGTCCAAGAACGAACCGCAGTAGAACTGCACGCCGGGTTGGTCGCTCTCCAGTGTCATGACTCGACCGGATTTCGGATCGCGCGCTTGGGCGACCTGGCGCAACTCACCGGGCGCTCCGAGCACGATGAAGTTGTGGTCATAGCCGAGCGGACGATTGCCGACTTGTTCGAGGTCGCGCCCGATCGTCTTGAACTCGCTGA
This sequence comes from Polyangiaceae bacterium, assembly GCA_035485095.1. Classification (GTDB taxonomy): domain Bacteria; phylum Myxococcota_A; class Polyangia; order Polyangiales; family Polyangiaceae; genus PMG-095. The sequence continues at coordinate 4,813 of DATHOI010000176.1, forward strand.
AGTCGAAGGCCGAGCCCGCCACCGGCTTCGTTACGCCGGGGTCGGGGTCCGCCAGCGTGTACTCGCTCGCGTTGAGCCGTAGCTCTTGCGAGAGCACGGAGCCCGAACCGTGTCCGGCGAGGTTGTAGTAGCCGTGGTGCGCTAAGTTCACGATCGTCGGGCCGTCGCTCTCGGCCAACATCTCCACGACGAATTCCGCGTCATTCGTGAGTTGATAGGTAACGGTCGTAAATAACGTGCCTGGATAGCCTTCCTCGCCGTCCTTGGACACGTACTTGAGCTCGACCGCGGGACCGTTCCCTAGGAGCTTCGCTTGGGCAGACCAAATGCCCCTGTGGAACCCCTTCCAGCCCCCGTGGAGGTGATTCGGGCCATCGTTTTGGGCGAGCTGGTAGGACTTGCCGTCGAGCTCGAAGAGGCCATTCCTAATGCGGTTGGCAACGCGCCCCGCGATGCAACCGAAGTACGACTGACTAGCCACGTACTCGTCGAGCGACTGAAAGCCGAGCACGATGTCTGCGAGTTGTCCGAGCCGGTCCGGCACGTGAAGCTCGGTGACCGTGGCGCCGTAGTTGGTCACCTTCAATACGCACCCGCTCGCGTTGCGAAGGACAAAAAGAGAGAGTTCGCGATCAGCCAAGCTCCCGAAGACCGACCGCTCGATGGTCCCTTGCCCGTCCTCGTTCAGCATATTGATTTCCTGTAGCTTGGTTGACCGGCGCGAGTCCCGAGCGCTCGCGGCTCAACGGTCATGTTATTAGCCTATCTCCTTCCGGCTGCGTCAAGCGGGCGCCTGCGCAACGCTCAATCTCGTCCGCACCAGAACGTGGTGCTGCGTCTTGACGAGATGAAGCCGCACGCGCACGCTGCGCCCGAACTCGATACTCATGATTGATGCAGCTCTTCTCCGAGACCAATTCGAGCAGCTTTTCGCTGAAAAGCCGCGGCTATTTTCGGCGCCGGGTCGCGTGAACCTGATCGGGGAGCACACCGACTACAACGACGGCTTCGTGCTGCCGATGGCCATCGAACGGCGCACCTTCGTGGCGGGCTCGGCGCGCCTCGACACGCTCGTGCGTGTTCGTTCTCGCAACGCCGACAGCAGCCTCGAGTTCGATTTGGCGCAGCCCGGGCCGAAGCGACGCGGCTCCTGGCTCGACTACGTCGAAGGCACCGCTCAGGCGCTGTTGAGCGCTGGTTTCGCGGTGGGCGGAGCCAATTTGCTGATCGACAGCGACGTGCCCTCGGGCGCGGGGCTGTCCGCTTCGGCGGCGCTGGAGCTCGCGGTGGGCTATGCGCTGGTGAGCCTCGCCGGCGCCCATGATCCGGACCGCGTCAAGCTCGCCTTGGCTGGCCAAACCGCGGAGCACACCTACGTCGGGACCCTATGCGGGATCATGGACCAGTACATCGCCGCGCTCGGTCGATCCGACCAGGCTCTGTTGATCGACTGTCGTTCGCTTGCCTTCACGCCGGTGCCACTTCAGCTCGGTACCGCCTGCGTGCTGATCTGCGACACGCAGGTAAAGCACGAGCTTTCATCGTCGGCCTACAACGAGCGCCGCCAGCAATGTGAAGAAGGCGTGCGACTGATCGCTCGGGAGCTCGCTGCGGTGCGCGCCTTGCGCGACGTGAGCGTGAGCGCCTTCGAAACCCTGGCTGAGCGCTTACCTCCGGTGATCGCCAAGCGTTGTCGGCACGTGCTGACCGAGAACGCGCGCACGCTGGATGCCGCTCGCTTGCTCCAGTCTGGCCAGCTCGCTGAGCTGGGTGCCTTGATGTATGCCTCTCATGCCTCGCTGCGCGACGACTACGAGGTCAGTTGCGTCGAGCTCGACGAGGCGGTCGCCGCAGCGTCGACCGAGGCTGGCGTGTACGGCGCTCGCATGACGGGCGGCGGCTTTGGTGGCTGCACCGTCACGCTGCTCGAACAGAGCGCGCTGGACCGCGTCACCAGCGCCATCAGCCGCCGCTTCAGCGACCGGTTTGGGGCCACTCCACAGTTCTTGGTCACGCAAGCCAGCGCTGGCGCGTGTGAGCACTGATTCGCCGCGCTCAGTAGCGGCCGCCGAGCTTGCCGAAGTCGTCGTCGTCGGGAGCTGCTCGGTGCCCGCTGCTGGTGCTCCAATACAAGTCGTAGAGCGCGCCGGGGTCCGTTGCTGCGCTTGCCTTGGGGTTTGCCGAGCTGGCTTGGCGCGCTGTCACGCTCGAGCGGGCGCGAGCGGGCACGCCGGCTGCGCGTGAGCGCTGCACAGCGCTGACCTCGGCGGGTTCTGGGGCTTGGTGAGCGGCGTCTAGGTTGGGCTCGGTGGGTCTAGGCATGGCTCGGACATCTGGCGCGCTGGAGGGAGGCGGCTGTGCTGTCGAGGCAGGAGCGAGCACGGGTGCTGCCGCTCTGACTGGCTTGCTGTGCGCGTGCGGGATCGCCGCGAATGCGACCCCGCGTCGCCCGATTGCCACGAGGCCGCCCGCGACTGCCATCGCGAGAGCGACCGCGATGACGGTCGCAGCGCGCTGGCGCGCCGGTCGTCGCTCGTAGCGGTACGAGCTGGCACTGGAGACAAAGGAGCCGCCAGTTTGGGTGGCTGACGGCAAGGTGGGCGACGACCTGAGCGGACGCGCCATGCTCGTTGAGGCGTTCGGGATCTGAGCGAGCTCGCGTTTCACGTCGACACCCGAGGCGAGGCGAGTGCTGTGGTCTGCCGATCGCTGACCGTCCAAGCTTGCGAAGTCGCGCAGGGCCGAGGCGAGGGCGCCCACGTCCCGGTAACGTGCGTCCGGATCCTTCGCCAAACAGCGGCGGATGATCGCCTCGAGCTGCTCGGGCGCTTGCTCGAGAAACGCGCTCAATGGTGGCGGGTCTTGGTTCAAGACCTTCGCACACACGACCGGCACGGACTCTCCGTCGAAGGGGGATTTGCCCGTCACGAGCTCGAACAGCACCGCGCCCAGCGACCAGATGTCCGCGCGTCGGTCGATCTGCGGTGACGCCCGCATTTGTTCGGGCGACATGTAAAACGGTGAGCCCACCGTGCAACCTGCGCTCGTGAGCGCCGTGCGGGGGCTGATTCGCCGCGAGTTCGTCGTATCTTTGGAGATGCCGAAGTCCAGAATCTTGAGCTGCGCGCCCTCGGTCATCGCCGCTAGAAATAGATTTTCCGGCTTTAGGTCACGGTGCACGATCCCCAGCGCATGCGCCTCAGCCAAACCTTCACAGGCCTGCAACACGTAGTCGACCGCTTCACGAATCGAAAGCGCGCCGCGCTCGGCGAGCAGGGTCGCCAGATCGCCACCGGCCAAGCGCTCCATGACGATGTACGGTGCACCGGACTCCAAGCGCGCCACGTCGAAGATGCGCACCACGTGTGGGCTGTGTAACTTGGCCGCCGAGCGTGCTTCGAGCACCATTCGCGACACGACCTCTTCGTTGCTCGCTAGCTCGTCGCGCACGACCTTGATCGCGACCGGCGCGTCCAGATCCAGATTCGTCGCGCTGAGCACGACGCCCATGCCGCCCGCGCCCAACACCCCGTCCACCCGGTACTTGCCGCCCAGCACTGTGCCGAGCTGCATTCCCAACTGGGAAAGTGAAGATATCTCGATGTTGGGTTGGGGCATGGCAGTGCTTCTGGCGGGCTCGACGCGGTTTCCGTGCGCGACAATCAGTGAGCAGTAGCAAGAGCGGTGCCGCGGCTGGGAGCAGCGTCGATGAAGCCCGCTTGGAGCCCAATTTCGGCCTTCAAACGCACAAACGCCTCATGGAGGGTCTGGAGTCGGACTGGCCGCCGCCGCGAAAGCATGCTGAAACGTAGCTATGCGCCTCGCCTTTCCGACACTCGTCGCCATGCTGACTCTATCTAGCTGTGCGCTCAGCGTGGGCGCTGGGGCCTCGGGCAGGCTCGCCGCTTCACCGGACGCTTCTGGCGTGGAATGCGACAATTTCGAGTCCTGTGATCTCGTCTATCGAGATGCGGTCGCCGAGGCGGAACGCTGTCACCGCCAGGGTGACGCCGAGGACTGCGAAGCTGAAGATCATGACGTCGCCGCGACGTACGAGGTCCTGCACGAGGAGACCCTGCGTGAGCTCGATGCGCTGCGCGGTGAAGCCTCGGAGAAGGAAACGGCCTTGGAACAAGCAGACGAAGCCGTCGAGGCAGCGCGCCACGAGGAACAAGACAACTGTTCCGGCAAAGGTCATCCGACAGAGCCGCCGCCCGTAGCGCGACACGGCAACGGTTGGTTCGAGTCAGACTCCGGCGTGCATTAGCGTCACACTTGGGTCATCTGTGCGTTCGTGTTGACGGGCTGAATTTATGCTTTATTCGCTTGCCGAGTCAGATTTTCGCGGCACGTTGTTGCGTAATGGCCGAGCCGATGAACTCGCAAGTGCGCAGCACTCCGTACCGCAAGAAGATCCTCGTCGTCGATGACAGCCCGGACGCGGCCGAGCTCGTGCGCGCGCTGCTCGAGCTGCAAGGGCATGAGGTTCGCTCGGCCTTTATGCCGCGCGAAGCGATTGCAATAGCCCAGGAATTCCAGCCCGATGTTGCGTTCCTCGACATCGGGCTGCCGGACATGGACGGCTTCGAGCTCGCGGCTACGTTGTCCACGCTGCCCGAGCTACGCGATTGCAGATTCATCGCCATCACCGGCTATGACGACGCGGACGACCGCCGGAAGAGCAAGCAAGTGGGCTTCGAGGCGCACCTCGTCAAACCGATCAGTGCGGAAAGCCTCGAGCGTGCCGTGCTTGGCGCGCGAGGCCGCAGCGCGCAGCAGGTCGGCTGAAAGGTGAGCCGCGCGGGCCGGCCTTCGACGCTGGCGCTGCTCGACCCGCCGAAGCGGGCCGCGAATGGTGAGCCGCGCGCCTGATCTGCGTGTGGCGCGCGTGCCCGCCACACGGCAGCCCGAACGCCACGTTTGTTCAGTCGCTCCGTTCAGCGACCGACCGTCTTACGCCAAGCCGGACGCTCACTGATCGCGGACCACCAACGCGCGACGTGCGCCTGCTCGGTGATCTTGCTGCCGGCTGGCGTGCCCGCCAGATATTCGAGGTACGGCGCAAAACAGAGGTCCGCGAGCGAAAAGCTGCCGCCAGCCAGATAGGGCTGCACGCTGAGTTGTTTGTCGAGCTGCGTGAGCGCAAGGTCGAGCTTTTCTGCGGCGGTCTGCAAGACCTCCGGAGTCTGCTCGCGCTTGAACACGGAGTGATAGATGAACTTCATCGCGTGCGGCGTGAAGTTCGAGGTCTCCACGCTGATCCATTGCTCCATGAGAGCGCGACTTTGGGCGTCTTTTGGCGTGAGCGCGCCTCCGAATTTGCCATCGATGTAACGCGCTATTGCGCGTGATTCGTACATCGTGAAGCCGTCGTCATCGAGCGTTGGAACTTGGCCGAAGGGTTGCCGAGCCAAATGCGCGGGCTGCTTGTGCTCGCCTTTCGCCATGTCGACGAGCACGAACTCGAATGCTGCGCCGTGCTCGTGCGCGGTCATCAATACTTTACGAGTGCAGGTGCTTCCGGGGTGTCCAAAAATTTTCATCGCGCGGGAGGCTAGCACGAACGGGCGCAGCGGGCGTGCGGGTCTACTGGCTGCAGCAGCGAAAGCCGAGCTCGGGCGCCTGCATGTCACGCTCGGCGAGCCCCGACTGGCCGCAGCTCGTGGTCGTCAGATACGAGCCGCCGATTCGCTCACAGTCGTCGCTCTGACCGGCGCTTCCGTTGCATGCGTCGACCCACTCTTGCGCGTTGCCGAGCATGTCGAACAGACCCGGATAGTAGCCTTGGCATTTCGACTCCGTGCCCACTGCGAGCAATGCTCGTGCGCCGCCGGCGTCGTTGCAAAAGCCGGGTTGATACGCCGTACCGTACGGGTACAGCTGGCCCTTCGGCCCCGCGCAGCCCTCGAACCACTGACTCTTGGTGGCGTCCGCGAGCTCGGCGAGCTGCAGGCTGCCGCCGCCGATCTTGCCGCACAGCCGCTCACCCGCCCAAGCGCAGTACGCGACCGCATCGCAGTAATCGACATTCGTTACTGGAGCCTTTTCAGCGGGGTTGGGCAGCGTGGGATCGAAGGCGGGATCGAACGACGTGTTCCACAGGCACTCCGACACTTGGCCCGTGGTGTCGCCGTTCTTCGCGTTCTCGAAGATGGCGTATTGGCCGTTCGTCACCTCGGTGCTGTCGATGTAAAAACCGTTGGCTTTGATCAGAGTGGGTCCACGCACCACGCACTGGCCTGCTTCGCAAATCGGCGTAGGCGCCGCACACGGGCACTCGCTCGCGGTGCTGCCGCCCGCGCCGCCGACGCCCGAGCCAGACGTGCCGACCGTTCCGGCCGTTCCGGCCGTTCCGGACATGCCGCCGCTGGTTGCTCCTGCTCCGGCGCTCGTACCGGCGCTCGCTGCGCCGCCCGTGCCCGCGTTCGCTGCCGGACTACCGCCGTTGCTTGCGCTCGCTGCGCCGGCTTGGGCTTGACTGCTCGAGCCCCCACCTCCGGCGCCAGCTCCGCTCTGCGCTGAGAAGCTGTCTCCGCAACCACTCACCGCTACGAGCGCCGCCAAGATCCCAGAGGGCGATCGGACGAGCGCGCGGATACGGAGAAAAGCTGATCTCATGCTGCGCTCGACCTCTCTCGGGGAGTACGTTGGCTCGGGCAAACGGATTCTTGTTTGATCGCGCGTCTGGTAAGAGTTTCCGGAAAGCGGCGATCCATTTTCAGCGCTCGACGCGGTAGGACTTCACAGCTAACGGGCCGGATCTCGAAATCTACACTGCAAATCGTCTGGCGTGCGCGCCGCGCAGGATTTGTGCACAAAAATTGCGCCCTTAGGGCCTCGTGAACGGCCGAAAGTCGTTCCGCATTCGAGCGGCAGCGGATGCCGCGGGCGCTCGGGCGCTCGGTCTTATGTGATCGCGATGGCGACGCGCCCCCACACAGCGTCATTCCATGACTAGAAGCGTCGCGGCCGTAGTGCTCTTGGGGTCCTTGTTCAGCCAGTTTGCATGCAGCTCGAGTGGCACTGCGTCGTCCGGGGCGAGTAGCGGCGCCGGTGGCGCGCCCAGCGGCGGCCAGAGCGGCGCACCGAGCGCAGGTGGCGGAGCGTTCGCGAATGCCGGCGCGGGCGGTCAGCTCGCTGCTGCTGGCACGGGCACGCTTGGAATGGGTGGCGCAAGCGGCGCGGGCGGCGCGAGCAACGGCGGAAGCGCTGGCACTGCTGGTCACGGCGGTGCCATGGCGGGTGCGTCAGGCAGCGCAGGCAGTGCGGGCGCTGCGCCCAACGAGGCTTGGGTGGGCACTTGGGCGGCATCGCCGCAGGCTGGCGGTAACGCTTACAAGATGCAGACGCTGCGCCAGATCGTGCACACGAGCATCTCCGGAACTGCGTCGCGCATTCAGCTCTCCAATGCGTTCGGCAGCAATTCCGTGCAGGTGAGTGACGTGCACATCGCGAAGCGCACTTCAGGCTCGTCCATCGACATCACGAGCGACCACGCACTGACTTTCGGTGGGCAAACCTCGGTCACTATTCAGGCCGGTGGCCTCGCGGTCAGTGATTCAGTGGATTTCCCGGTTGTCGCGCTGTCGGACGTCGCGGTCAGTTTTTACTTGGTCGATTCGACGGGCTCCAACACGTACCATCAACAGGGTACGCAAACGAATTACGTCGCGTCCGGAGACGTGAGTGGCAATCAGGATTTGTCCAACCCGAATACGATGGGCAGCTACTATTTGCTCGCCAACCTCGACGTCAAGAACGCGGCCGCGCTCGGCGCTGTGGTGACGCTCGGCGCGTCCATCACCGACGGCATTGCGTCGGCAACGGACTCGAACCGGCGTTGGCCGAATGATTTGGCGGTGCGTCTGAACATGGCTGGCACCGTCGTCGGCGTGTTGAACCAAGGGATCAGCGGCAACGCCTTGCTCCACGACGGCGCGGGGCAGAGCGCAATCAACCGCTTCCCGCGCGACGTGCTCGCTCAACCGGATGTAAAATGGGTCATTTTCTCGGACGATCCGATCAATGATTTGGGGGTTGGTAGCGGGCGTCCGACCGGCGCGCAGCTCATTGCTGGGCTTCAGCAGCTCATCATGTCCGCCCATCAGGCACAGCTCAAATACTTGTGCTCAACGCTCACGCCCTTCCAGGGCTCGGGTGGTTGGAGCACGGACGGCGAGACCGCGCGCGGTCAGATCAATGCCTTCATTCGCGGCGCAACGAGCGGCTGCGACGGCATCGTCGATCAGGACACCGCGACGCACGACCCGGCGAACCCGACACAATACCTGCCCGCTTATGATTCCGGGGACCACCTGCACCCGAACGAAGCCGGCCTGCAAGCGATCGCGAACGCCGTCGATTTGAGCTTGTTCAAATAGCGCGCGCCGCGCTCACGTCGTGCGGTCTCGGCGTGCCCGGTGCGCGGGAGCTCAGTTGCTCACCGTAAGCTCGCGGATGCCCCACCAGTTGCTGCTCTTGTCGTTGCTGAGCACGATCTTGATGTAGCGGGCGATCTGCGCGCTCGCGAACGTGACCTGCGTGAGAGGCATCCCGACTTGGGCGGTGAGCGCTGGAGTCGTAAATGAACCGTCGAGCGATAGGTAAACGTCGAACAGCGCGGGGGCGTCGCCTGGAGTGTCCAAGCTGTCTAGCGCAAAGCCGAAGAAGATCTGAGGCTTTTGCATGTCGACCTCGAAGTACATGCCTGTGACTTGAGGCGTGCCCGAGCTCCAGCGCGTGGTCAAATCACCGTCCAGCGCATCAGCTGGCGTCGAGTTGCTGGTGGAAGCGGAGGCCGTTGCCGTCCAGCCCGTACGCAGCAAATCGTCGCCTGAGGCGGCGATCGGCAAGCAATAGCCGCTCTGACACGTCGCGCTCTCGCAGTCCGCGGCGAGGTTGCAGGTTTGACCCTCTTTGCAACCCGGACAGCCCTTGCCGCAATCAATGTCCGATTCGCTGCCGTTTCTTATGCCGTCAGTGCAGCTCGCTGCGGCGCAGCGCTTGTTGGCGGCGCACGAGAGGCTGTTGCAGTCGGCGGCCTGAGCGCAACCCTGGTTGGTCGTGCACGGCGCGCAGGAGCCGCCGCAGTCGACGTCGGTCTCGTCGCCGTTTTTCACGCCGTCCGAACAGCTCGAGAGCAGACACGTCCCCTTGCCGCAGCTGCCGCTCGAGCAATCACTGCCCACCGAACAAGCTGCGCCGGTGGCGCAGCCAGTGCACGATCCGCC
>DATHOI010000177.1:0-6278 GCA_035485095.1 Polyangiaceae bacterium
AACTCGATGATGAACGAGGTGCGCCGGAAATACGGCTACAGCCGCTACGCGCGCCTCGCCGAGCTGCGCTTGGCCGACGCCAACTACGAGCAGGAAAAGTTCGCCGAAGCCACCGCGGGCTACAAAGCCTTCATTCACGACTATCCGAACGACCCCGAGATCCCGTACGCGCGCTATCAGGTCACGCTGACTCAGTACAACGCGGTCAGTCAGTCGTTTCTGCTGCCCGCGTTGGAGGAACGTGATTTGGCGTCGGTCAACGACGCGCACGCCAGTATCCGAGCGTTTCTGAACGACTACCCGAATAGCGCGCACGCGCCGGAGCTCGCTTACATGCAAGCGGTGGTGACCGGCTTGCTGGCTCGGCACGAGTTGTACGTCGCGCGCTTTTACCTCGACCGCGGCAACTTCCAGGCAGCCATCGCGCGCGTTCAGTACGGCCTGCACTCGTTCAAGGACTCGGGGCTCGAGCCCGAGGGCATGGTGCTCCTCGCCGAGGTGTACATGAAGCAGAAGGATCGCGGAAAAGCGCGTGAGGTGCTGAAGAGCATGCTCACTGAATATCCCGAGAGCCCGTTCGCCGTGCCGGCGCGCAAATTTTTGGACGAGATCGCGGAGCTCGAAAAGCAGGCCCCGCCCGTGAATTGAGCGACTGGCCCGGGCCAGCCTAGCGACCCGCGCTCGATACCGGAGGGGCGCGCCGCCGGCCGAGCTCAGGCTTGGTGACGGGCCGCGCTTCCCTCGGATAGACTCGGGCGCTTGCCGATGCCCGATCCCTCTCAGCTCAGTACGGTTCCGCCCACTGTCCTCGTCGTGGACGACGAGAAAAACATCCGGCGCACGCTAGAGATGGTGCTCACGGGCGAAGGCTACCGCGTGCTCGAAGCCGAGTCCGGCGAAAAGGCGTTGGAAACACTGAGCAACCCGCATGAACCGGTGGATGTTGCGATCTTCGATCTGAAATTGCCGGGGATGAGCGGACTCGACGCGCTGCAGCGGCTGCGTGCCGACGACGCCACTCGCGACATGCCGGTGATCGTCGTCAGTGGGCACGCGACGGTGCATGACGCGGTCGCCGCGATCAAGCTCGGCGCCACGGATTTTTTCGAAAAGCCGCTGAACCGCGAGCGCGTGCTGGTCAGCGTGCGCAACTCGATCCGCACGGCGCGCCTGAGCCGCACCGTCGAGCAAATGCGGGTGGAGCTCGAGGTTCGCTACGAGATGATCGGCACCAGCGCGCCGATGCAAAAGCTATTTCAAGACATCGACAAGGTCGCGCCGACGAAGGCCAGCGTGCTGATCACGGGCGAGAGCGGCACCGGCAAAGAGCTGGTCAGCCGCGCGATCCACCGGCTGAGCCCGCGCAAGGACGCGCCGTTCGTGAAAGTGAACTGCGCCGCGATTCCGCGCGAGTTGATCGAGAGCGAGCTATTCGGGCACGAGAAAGGCTCGTTTACCGGCGCGCAGGCGCGTAAGCGCGGCTTCTTCGAACAGGCCCACGGCGGCACGCTATTCTTGGACGAGATCGGCGACATGGATCTGACCGCGCAAGCCAAGGTGCTGCGCGCATTGCAAAACGGCGAGGTCGTGCGCGTCGGTTCCGAGCATGTGATCAACGTCGACGTGCGGTTACTCGCCGCGACCAACAAGGACCTCACGAAGGCCGTGCAAGGTGGCACGTTTCGCGAGGATTTGTTTTTTCGGCTCGACGTATTTCCGATCCGCGTGCCGGCGCTGCGCGAACGGAAAGTCGACATCACGATCTTGGCCGAGGCGTTCGTCTCGGGGTTCTGCAAGGAAAATGGCCTACGCTCCAAGCGCATCGATCCGAGCGTGTTCGAGACTTTGTCGCGCCGCAAATGGCCGGGCAACGTGCGCGAGCTGAAGAACGTGGTCGAACGCGCGGCGATCTTGTCCAGCGACGTGATCACCGTCGCAGACTTACCCGAGGATCCACACGAGAGCCCGTTCGACGACGACGCGGATGACAGCGGCGCTCACGAGCCCAGCGACGGCTCACGCCGCACTGAGGCCGAGAGCACCCCGTTGCCGCAGTCGCCGTCCGATCGCGTGACCTTGCGTGAATATCGCGAGTCGACCGAACGCGCTTACATCATCGATACACTCAAAGCCCTGGACTGGAACATCTCCAAGGCGGCCATCGTGCTCGGTGTGGAACGCACGAATTTGCACAAGAAAGTGCGCGCTTACGGGATCAAGCGCGGCGAAGGGTGACGACGCCCGTGCCGGCGCGCCAAAGCCACGCGAGCGGAGCCGACCTGCGCGGAGCGCTGACTGCGCCCGCTCCGGAGCCGCTCTGCGTCGACGGTCGCGCGCCCGGCGTCATGGCGTTCCACGGCTTCGGTGGCACGACCCGAGAGGTGGAGCTGTGTGTGGAGGTGGCGCAGGAGCTCGGGCTCGCGGCGCGCGCTCGTTGCCTGCCGGGTCACGGCAGTCACGCGCGCGACTTGGCGCGCACGCGCTTCGCGGATTGGGTGGCGGGAGCGGAGAGCACGTACCAAGAGCTCGCCGCAACCGGTCCGGTGATCGCTGTGGGCATTTCGATGGGCTCGCTGGTCGCCGCGGAGCTGGCCATCGCACACCCCGAGCGGGTGCGCGGACTCGTGCTGCTCGCCAATGCCGCTTGGCTCCGGCCTTCCCTGGCGTGGGCGCTACGCGCTGGCGGACTGCTGCACATTCCGGATTTTCTGTTGAAGAAAGGCGGCTCGGACATCGCGGATACGACCGCCCGTAGCTCGCAGATCTCGTACAACGCGGACCCGGTGCATGCCGCGATCGATCTAGAGCGCGCCGGTCGAGTAATGCGCGAGCGCTTCTCGCAAGTGCGCTGCCCGACGTTGATCATTCACGGCGCGCTCGACCGAGTTTGTCCGGTCGCGAACGCCTGGCGCGTGGCAAATTTGCTCGGCACGAGCGACGTGCGCGTGGTGATTTTGCCGCGCTCGCATCACATCGTGACGCGCGACGTGGAGCATCTCGAAGTCGCGCAGGAATTGCGCGCTTTTTACGGCAAGATCAGCGCTCGAGCGGCTCAGACGCCGGTCGAGCCGTAGCCGCCAGCGCCGCGCTCGGTCTCGTCGAGCTCGCTGACGAGCTCGAGCGCCGCTTGCATCACGGGGCAAATCACGAGCTGAGCGATGCGCGACAGCGGCTCCACGACGTAGGGCTCTTGGCCGTGGTTGATCAACAGAACCTGAACCATGCCGCGGTAGTCAGCGTCGATCGTGCCGGGCGTGTTGACGATACTGATTCCGTGCTTGAGCGCGAGCCCGGAGCGCGGCCGCACTTGACCCTCGTAGCCATCCGGGATCGCGAGAGCGAGGCCCGTCGGGATCAACGCGCGCGCGCCCGGCTCGATGCGCTTCGGCTCTGCGAGCGCCGCGCACAGGTCCAGCCCCGCGGCGGACGCGCTTTGATAGGCCGGCAGCGGCACGTCAACCGGTCCGACTTTTTGCACGCGCAGTGGGAGTCGCAAGCTCATGCCGAGGCATTCGCGCGATTGTCGCCGCGCGTCGAGTGTTTTCAGCCCCCAGCGTCCGCGCCAGCCGCTCAGGCCACGCTGGCGCGCGACCGGATGCGGTGTCGCTCCAGAATCTCGTCCGCCATCTCGCTCAACTTGCGCGCCTCACGCTGAATGTCGGCGTTCTGACGATAGTGAAGCGATGAGAACACGTAGCTCGAGAACGCTTGGTAGCTGCGCGCCACCTCGAGCTCGTTGCCGATTTCCTTGCAGATGGCGATCGAGCGCATGAAATAGTCGACCGCCTTCACCTCGTGACCTTCGCCCCAGGCGCCAGCACCCGTGACCTCGCCGAGAGTGCGAAGGGCGACGGCCAAGTGCGGCTTGGAGCGCACTTGGCCGAATAGATCGACCGCGCGCTTGATGCAGTCGCGCGCTTTTTTCAGCTCGCGCTGCTCGAGGTAGGTCTTGGCGAGCGCTCGCTTGGCCTCGGCGAGGTGCAATTTGTCGCCCAGCTCGTCGCACAACTCTTCGGCCTGCGTGAGGTAGGTCACGGCTTCATCGCCGTGACCCATGCGCTGATGTGTTTCCCCGATACTGGTGAGCACGGCCGCGATACGGTTGTGCTCACCTACGTCCTTAGCGAGCGTGTGCGCTTCGGTGAACAGCCGGAGCGCCTTTTCGTGCTCGCTCTGATCGAGCGCGAGCTGACCCAGGTCATTCAAGCTCTCCACGATACCGAGCGGGTCGTCCAGCTCGCGTCGGATTTTCAGCGCTGCCTCCAGAGCTTCACGCGCTTGCGCTTGCTGGCCGTGGTCGCGCCAGACGAGCCCGATGTTGTTCAAGCTGAGCGCGATGGAACGACCGTCACCGTGCTCTTTGCGCATATCGAGCGCTTTTTTCAGTTCTTCCAACGCTTGCTCGTACTCGCCTCGCATCCACAAGAGCTTACCGATGTCGTCGTGACTGGCGGCGACACCGCGTGAATCCCCCACACTCTCGAAGAGCGCGAGCGCGGTCTCCAAATGGTCGCGCGCCAGATCGAGCGAGCCCGTGTCCCGGTATACGCGGCCAATGCGATTGTGAGCGGCGCCGCCTTTTGCCTTCAGGCCGAGTCGAAACGCGATCGCGTGCATCTCGCGAAACGCGGCCAACGCCTCGTCGGTCTTGCCGAGCAAGAGCAGCACGTCGCCGTAGTTGTGGAGCGCGTCGATGCGCCGGCGCGCGTCGTCGTCACCGAGCAGACCGAGCCCCTTCTGGTAGTAGTCATGGGCCTTTTTGGCTGCATATTGCTGGCGCGCGATGTTGCCCGCGTCCAAATACGTGAACGCGGCGCGCGTCAACGAACCGCCGTGCTCCAGGTGCCGCGCGAGCATGGCGACGTATTCTTCTTGGCTGCGCAGCGTCTCTTTTTGGGCCAACCAATCCGCGATCGATCGGTGGTAGCGGCGTGACGCGGCCGGCGCGCTCAACTGGGCAATGCGCTCGCGCTCCAAGTTGTGCTTGAAGATGTATTCCTGCTCGCCACTGAACGCCGAGTCCGGCAGATTCAACACGTAGTCGCGTTGCACTAGATCGGCGAGCTTCTTCTCTACATCGAGCACATCATCGATCTGGGCGGCCTCCCAATAGTCGGGCGCTTTTTGATCGAGACGGCCGAGCGCAACCAAGCCGCCCAGCCAAAACACGCTACCCATGGCCGCCGCGTGCTCGAGCAAGCGACGGTCTTGCGCCGACAGCGCCGCGATCCGCGCCGCCACGGCGTCGGCGACCGTCAGCGGCAACTTTGCGCTCGCCAAGCGGTCGAGATCGACCTCCCAGACGCCTCCGTTGTCGTGCAGGACTCCGGAGTCGAAGAAGATGCGCACCATGTGCTCGAGTAGCCCGGGCGTGCCGCCCGCCATGCCGACACCCGCATCGATCAAGCGGGGCGGAGCTACGCCGTCCGGGCACTTGCTCAGCAGCGCGCCCATGATCTCGACGGATTCGTGCGCGCTGACCGCGCTGAGCTCAAAGAGCTCGTGCCGGGCGCCCCCGATGTCGCGCCAGCCCTCGTGCCGCGCCAGGAACTCCGGGCGGGCCAAACAGGCGATCACGATCGGGCCCTTCAGATTTTCGATCAGGTAGCGCAGGAGCTCGATCGAGTCCTCATCCGCGATGTGCACGTCTTCGCAGACGAGGCACAGTGGCCCGCGCTCGGCGTCGCTCTCGACGAAGCTGCGCAATATGGCGCGTCGCATCAAGCGCGCTTGCGACGGATCGTCCGCAACCGCGCGCGTGAGCGGGCTCTCGGCGAACGGTAAGCCCATTAACTCACCGAGGAAGTAGCTCACGTCGCCCACGCGGCGGTCCTCGAGCACGAGCGCGAGCTCGTCGCGGATCTGCGCGCTCGCGGTGCCGCGATCCGCGCCGTCTGCGACGCCGAAACGCGCGCTCAATAGCCGCTCGAATAGGCCGTACGCCAGGCGCTCGGAGCGCGGCACGCCCCAGAAAGCGCGCAGCGGCGGCTCGCTCGGAGCGCGTGTGCGCAGGTATTCACTGACCAGCCGCGTCTTGCCCATTCCGGCAGGCCCGACGATGGTGACCGCGCGCGCCTCGCCGTCGCTGAGCGCCCGGCGAACGATTGCGTCGAGGCGCCGCAGATCTGCATCGCGGCCGATCAGGGGGGCTCTCAGGTCGAGTACGGCCGGGGGCTGCCCTTGGGTCATGGGCCCGGGATTTCGCCCGATTTTCCAGACGGTCTCAAGGGCTGTCACATGGCGCGCCGCAGCGCAGACGGGATCCTGCTGCAAAAGGC
>DATHOI010000178.1:0-9229 GCA_035485095.1 Polyangiaceae bacterium
CACTTGCGACGCGCGCGCCCAGAGCGCCCGCGCATCGCCCAGCATGAGGCTTCAGCCGCCTCACGCGAGGCGAAATCTGATGTTTAAGTTTAAACTCAATGCCGTTCGGTTAAGGACCGAGACCACAATATGGACCCCATCGCTCACGCTGCCCCCACAACATATCGTAGGGTTCGCCGCTTAAGTGAACGGCATTGAGTTTAAACTTCAGATTTGAATTGAAACAGGGGCAGCTGGCGCTCGCGTTGGAGCGGGCCCGCGCATCGCCTAGCGCGAGGGCTCCTCCATGTCGGGCTCGGGCTCGGGCTCGGGTTCGCTGTCTCGGATTCGTAAGCTCAGCAATAGCCCGCCGCCCACCACGACGAAGCCAGCCTCTTGAAATGCCGGTGCCAAGCGATGCTGGGCGGCAGGTACGCCGTCGATCTCGCTCAGTTGGAAGGCGCGCCGGAGTGGCTGTGCGCTCGCCCAGGCCGCCAATGCCGCCGCCCCAGCGCGATCGCGCTGTGCGCTCGGCTGATCGACGAAGGTCGTCAAATTACCACCTGATTTCTGCAAATAGCCGAGCAAAACGCCTTGGTGAAGCAGCACGAACGCGCCTGCCACGCGGGCCAAGCGGCCGTCGCGTGCCGCCTCGCGTTCTGGCCACGGGAGCAGCGCGCCATACGGGTTCGCCGGGTCGACCGCGGACAACACCAGCGCGCGCTCCGATTCCCCCTTGAGTACGCGGCGTGCTCGCAGATCTTCATCCGAGCCGGGCAACGCAAACTGAACTCCGCCGTGACCTGCCACGAAATAGCCGCGCCGGACACGCCCGGCCGATTCCATGACTTTCAGCACTTCATACACGCTGGTAAAGCCGCCTTCGAGTGACTCGGCGTGGGCGACCTCGCGCGTGACCACACCGTAGCGTTCGAGCAGCGAGCGCGCGAGCGCGGCGCGACGGTCGGTATCACTCGGCGTCTCGAGCCAACGCGCGCTGCGCAGAGACCAACGGCCTTCACTGCCTTGTAAGCGATTTTGGACGCGGCGCGAGGGGCGCAAGCGTGCGGCGCGGATGTCGTTGCCGCGTTTGGTCGTAGTCGGGCGCAGCAAGCTGCGTAGCGCCTCCAAAGAGTCATTCGTGAGCTCACCCGCCCAGACCATGTCCCAGAGCGTGTTCAATACTTCGTTCGGAAACCCGCCGGTTTCTCGCAAAATATCGGCAAAAAAGACCGCGCCGCGCCGCGCGAGCACGCCGCGGATGGCGCTCGCTTGCTCGGTCTCGATAGGGACGACCTTGCGCGCCAACAGGGCTTCGTGGTCCGAAAGGTAGAGGGCGATGCGGCCGTCATTGCTGCCGATCGGCTCAACGCCGGCCCAGACGACCTCCCCGCTGCTGCACAAGGCGTCGAGGTCGCGCGGCGTCATGCCGCGCACGCGCGCCGGTAAGATGTCGTAGAGCAGCGCGGAAGCAGGCAGTGGGCAACCTTCGAGCTGAGCGATCGCGTCGAGCAACGCCGCGTCGCCGCGACGCGGCCGCGTCGTGCCTTGGTATTCCGTCAAGAACCGGCACAGCACGACTGGCTCGACGGGCTCGACCTCACGTCGCAAGTGGGCGAGGGTGCGTTGCCGCAAGGTGCGCAGCACGTCCGCGTCGCACAGCTCGTCGCCGTGACCACCCGGCAAGAATGCGCCCGCGAGCAGACGCCCGCTGCGTCGCAAGCTGGTCACGGCCTCGGCGCTGCTATGTGCCGAAAGCCCATAGCGCTCGGATAGCGCCGCCAGCGCGAACGGCCCGTGATTACGTGCATAGCGGCCGATCAGCTGGCTGAGCGCGTCCGGCTCCGCGCTCAGGAACGCGGTGGGGATTCCGGGAGGCGGTTGCATGCCCAGCGCATCGCGGTAGCGGGCTGCGTCCTCCGCGGCGACGTAGCGCATTTCCCTCTGGATTTGCAGCTGGAACACGCGGTGCTCGTGCTCCAGCGTGGCGAGCCAGCCGTCGCACAACTCGGGCAGCGCGCTGCGCTCGCGGAGCTCGGCGAGCGAGAGATCGCCGAGAACGCGGAGCACGTCGCACAAACCGTCCGCGTCCTTCGCCGGGTAGGCGAGCTTCTGCAGGAACCGCTCATGCTCGAGGATGAGCTCGGGATCGAGCAGATTGCGCAGCTCGGTTTCGCCGAGCAGCTCGCGCAAACGCTCGTGGTCGATAGTCAGTGCTTGGGCGCGGCGTTCGGCCAGCGGCGCGTCACCCTCGTACACGAAGTTCGCGACGAAACCGAACAGGAGCGAGGCCGAGAAGGGCGACGGCGCGTGCGTGTCGACCGTCAGCACGCGCACGCGCCGCTTTTCGATGTCCCGGAGCACCGCGACCAACCCGGGCAAATCGAACACGTCCCGCAAGCACTCGCGGTACGTCTCGAGCACGATCGGAAAGGACGGGTGTCGCGCGGCAACCGCCAACAGGTCCGCCGCTCTTTTGCGCTGCGCCCACAGCGGCTGCCGGCGCGTCGGGTGGCGTCGCGGCAGCAGTAGCGCGCGGCCGGCGGCTTCGCGAAAACGCGCGGCGAACAGGGAAGTGCCCTCGAGCGCGTGGCTGACCAGATGCTCTATTTCATCTGCGCTGGGCAAGAACCAGTCGCTTGGCGGTGGGTCGTCCGAAGCCGGGATGCGGAACACCATGCCGTCGTCGGACCAAACGCCCTCGACGTCGCCCACGCGCCGGGCTCGCAAATGCTCGATGACGGCAGTCGCCCACGGCGCATGCACGCGCGAGCCGAACGGCGAGAGTACGCACACGCGATGGTCTCCGACCTCGTCCAAGAAGCGCTCGATGATCAGCACTTGGTCGCTCGGGACCTCACCGACGGCGCTGGCTTGTTCGTGCACGTACTCCGTCAACGAACGCGCAGCGGGCTCGTCGAGGTAGTGCTGCTCGCGGAGCAGAGCGATGGCCTGTTCAGGTTCGGCTTCCGCCAAGTGGCGTGTCAGCGCGCCGATGGTTTGCCCGAATGCGAGCGGACGCCCCGGTCGATCCCCATGCCAAAACGGCATTTTCCCGGGCTCGCCTGCTGCGGGTGAAACCAACACACGGTCGTGCGTGATCTGTTCGGCTCGCCAAGAGCTAGCCCCGAGCAAAAATACTTCCCCCTCGCGGAGCTCGAACACCATCTCTTCGTCGAGCTCGCCGACGCGGCGCCCGCCTTTGGGGCCGTCCTCGCCCGCGAGAAATACCCCATATAAGCCGCGATCCGGAATCGTGCCAGCGTTGGTCACCGCGAGTCGAAGCGCGAAGGACCGCGCGCGCACCGTACCGCCGATGCGATCCCAGACCAGGCGCGGTCTCAAGTCCGGAAATTCATCGCTCGGGTAGCGGCCGGAGAGCATGTCGAGCACGCCGTCGAACGCTGCACGCGGCAGCTCGGCGAACGGCGCGGCTCTGCGCACCACGCGGTACAGGTGCTCGATGTCGTAGGGCTCCACTGCGCACATCGCCACCAGCTGCTGCGCCAGTACGTCGAGTGAATTTCTGGGATAGAACGTGGCCTCGACGTCGCCTTGCAACATGGCCCGGGTGGCTGCGGCGGTGGCCAGCAAATCGCTTTTGTGCTTGGGCATGAGCACCCCCTGTGGGGTGCCACCGACATGGTGGTGCGCGCGCCCGATGCGCTGTAGCCCGGACGCGATCGACGGAGGCGCCTCGATTTGCACGACCAGGTCGACCGCGCCGATGTCGAGCCCGAGCTCGAGCGACGACGTCGCGACGATCGCTGGCAAGAGCCCGGACTTCAGCCGCTCCTCGATGATTTGCCGCTTTTCCCGGGCCACCGAGCCGTGATGGGCGAGCGCGAGCTCTTCACCCGCTTCGTCGTTGAGCGCGGATGCCAGCCGCTCGGCGAGCCGCCGACTATTGACGAAGATCATCGTCGTTCGATGCTCTCGAATCAGTGCCACGAGTCGCGTGTGCACCGCGGGCCACACTGACCGGGCGCCCGCTGCGCCGCGTGTGGCTGGTCCGGACGCGATATCCCGCGAGCGATCCGATTCGTCGCCTTGCTCGCTGACCGGCTCTGGCATCTCGACGCTGAGCCGCAAGGGCTTGCGTTGAGCGGCGTCGATGATCGTCACCGCACGCGGCGCTTGCAGCTCATCGAAACCGCCGAGCAAGCGCGCGACTTCGTCCAATGGCCGCAGCGTGGCCGACAGGCCGATGCGTTGTAGCGATAGTGCACCGCGCAGCGCTTGCAAGCGCTCCAACGACAGAAACAGGTGCGCGCCGCGCTTGCTTGCGACGAGTGAATGGATTTCGTCGACGATCACCGTCTCGACCGAGGCCAGAATTTTGCGTGTTTCCGAGGTCAGCAGCAAAAATAGCGACTCTGGCGTCGTGATCAGGATGTCGGGCGGCGTGCGTCGCATTCGCGCGCGCTCGGCCTGTGGCGTGTCCCCCGTGCGCACTCCCACGCTCGGAATGCGGATGGTTTTCTGAAGGCGCCGTGCCGCCGCCGCAATCCCGACGATCGGTGCGCGCAGGTTGCGCTCGATATCCACGGCTAGCGCCTTGAGCGGCGACACGTAGAGCACTCGGCAGCGCGCGTCGCGGTCGGGCTCCGGGGTGTTCATCAAACGGTCGACCGCCGACAAGAACGCGGCCAAAGTCTTGCCGGACCCAGTCGGCGAGAGCAGCAACGTCGATGTGCCCGCGATGATCGGTGGCAGCCCCAACGCTTGCGCGCGCGTCGGCGCTCCGAGCGTCCGTTCGAACCAATCACGCGCTGGAAGCGAGAGCTCGCTCAGGGGATCTGCGGTCACGATGGCAGTCTGACTCAGGGCCTTCGCCGCGTCCTAACAGTAGGACATTGCCGCGTCGGCTGCACAGCCGACCGGCGTTTAACCCGGGTTTTGTTGGGCCAGAATCTGATGCACCGCGGTCAGCAGGTTTTTGAACAGCAGCGGTTTGCTGAAAAACGCGCGCACGTTGCTCGGACGCGGGATGTCCTGCCGATACGTAGCGCTCGTGAAAATCACGGGAATGCTTTGGTAGCGCGGATCGCTCAGCATCCGCTCGCACAGCTCACTGCCATCCATTTTCGGCATCTTGTAGTCGGTGATCACGAGCTCGACCGGTTGCTCGGCGAGGCGCGTCAGCGCTTCGTCGCCGTTCGACGCAGTGAGCACGAGAAAACCTTCTCCGATCAGAAGGAGGGCGAGCACCTCGAGAGACGCAAATTCGTCATCGACGACGAGTACGGTGTGGGGCCCTGCGGTCATTTCACGGGCATTACACGCCTTCTGGAGAACGCGGCGTTTCGTTGTGGCGTGCCGAGAATTCCTCGGAGTGCGCCACGACCTCGGCGGCGCTGCGCGCGTCCGGCGCGACCTCGATCCCGCGTCCGGTGAGGAAAAACTCACGCGCGGTCGTTTCGTGAGCACTCGCGCGCTGTTTGACGATCGAAATTAGGCGTCGCATTTTTGGCCCGATGGTCATGTACTCGAGCAGAAACAGATTCTCGACCAAGGCCGAAATGCCTTCGACTCGCATTTCCATTTCGGGGCCGGAGGGTTTCAGCGTCTCATCGGTCAATATGGTCGTGACGCCGCGCGTCCGGAGCTCGCCGAGGAGCGCGGTGATGAAGCGGATCGTGCGTGTGGGGTCGAACGCGGCTTGGCGAAAGCCGTCCAAGCTGTCGATCACGAGCCGCTTCGCGTCGATGCGTTCTACCTCGGCGAGCAGGCGCGCGCCGAGCTCATCCAAGCCGAACTCGTGGGAAGGTTGCCAAATGTGCGAAAACTTTCCGCGTTTTGCCTGGTTTCTGAGATCGAGCCCGATGCGCTCGCCACCCTGGCAAAGGCGATCGGGCGACTCATAGAAACCGAACAGCACGCCGGCTTCATCGGCCTCGGCGCCCGTGTTCAGAAAATGCAGACCGAGCGTGGTCTTGCCGCTGCCCGAGAAGCCCAGGGCGACCGACGTCGTTCCGCGTAGCATGCCGCCGTGCAGCATCGCGTCGAGCTCTCGGACCCCCGTGGCCAAGCGTTGGTCGCTGGCGCCGGCGGGGCGCGTCGAGCCAGCCAGCAAATCCTCGAGCTTCGGGTGGATGATGACGCCTCGTTCGCTGATCGACAGCTCGTGTCGACCGAGCAAATGTCGAGTGCCGCGGAATTTCAGCACCTCGATCGTACGCGAGGTGCGACGCCGATACTGCTCGAAGGCGAGCTCGACCAAGCCGTCGACCATGGTGTGCTCGGGGTCATTGGCGTCCGCAGCCGTCATGTTCGCGAGCAAGACGGTCGTGCAATTGGTCATCGCGCTCAACATTTGCAGCTCGACGACGAACTCCTTCAGCGCGACATCGTTGTCGGCCATCGCGCGCGCCGGTGAAATGCCGTCGATCACCAAGAGCGACGCCTTTTCGTCCAAGATCACGCGACGCACCATCTCGAGCAAGCCGCGCAACTTCTCGTCACGCAGCGCTCGATATGCACCCACGTAGGACAGGCCATTGTTGATCACGGCGGCATCGAAGAACTGCATCGTGTGCAGGTTCTTGAGCATCGTGGCGTGAGACTCGGCGAGCAGCGTCATGTACGCAGCCCGCCCGCCGCGCTTGACGTGCTCGAAGCACAGCTGATTGCCGAGCGTCGTCTTGCCCGTTCCGGGGCGGCCCATCACCAAGTAGATCGCGCCGCGCACGAAGCCGCCGCGGAGCAGCGCGTCCAGCCCGGGGACACCCGTCGGCGCGCGTTCGACCAGCCATTTGCCGTCGGGATCGGTTTGCTTGAGATCGCTCATGAAGTTCGCGCCACGCCTCGCCGCCAAAGTTTCGCTACGCTGTCGAGCAACCGCGGCGGGTCCAGCGGTTTGCTGACGTGCATCTGAAAGCCGGCCAGCAGCGCGGCGCGGCTGTCCTCGGCCCCCGCGTGACCGGTGAGTGCGAGCGCAGGCACGAATGCGCCCGCTTCCTCACCCGAGGCTCGCAATAGGCGCATGAAGCTGTGTCCGTCTTGCTCGGGCATACCGATGTCACACACGATCACGTCCGGATGGCGCGCGCGAAGCATGCGCCGCGCTTCGTTGGCAGATGCAGCAAGGCCGACCTCGGCGCCCTCGCGCGCAAACAGCACGTGGAGCAGCTCGCGCGCGTCTGGGTCGTCGTCGATGACCAGCACGTATGCGCCACCGAGCAGGCGGCTCGTCGGCGGCTGGGATTCGGCGGGGCTCGGCGTGGATTCGGCTTCGGTGGCGACTGGAAGCGTGACCGTGAACGTCGAGCCGTGGCCTTCACCGTCGCTCTTGGCGTGCACGCTGCCGTGATGCGCTTCCACCAAGTAGCGCACGATAGCGAGGCCCAGGCCGAGCCCGCTGCCTCGAGAGCGCAGCAGCGGATGGTCAGCTTGCCGAAAACGCTCGAACAGAAACGGCAGAAATTCGGGCGAGATGCCGCGCCCGTCGTCTGCCACCTCTAGCCGCACGTTCGCTCCGGCGCGTGTGGCGCGCACGACGATCCGCCCGCCGTCAGCGGTGAACTTTACGGCGTTGCTGAGCAGGTTCCAGATCACTTGCTGCAAGCGCACGGCATCACCGAGCACGTGAGCGGCGCCCAGCGTCAGGTCGCGTTCGATGGTCACGCGTTTCTGGTTCGCGGACGGCGTTGCTGCTTCTACGGCCGCTTCCACTACTCTTCCGAGGTCGAGCCGGGCCAGCTCCAGCCGCAATTTGCCGCTGATGATGCGCGAAACGTCGAGCAGATCTTCAATTAGACTCGCTTGCGCCTTCGCGTTGCGCAAGATCGTTTCGACTGCGCGTTCTTGCTCGGCTGGCGGCAGTCCTCCTGCTCGTAAGATGTGCGCCCAGCCCGTGATCGCATTCAACGGCGTGCGGAGCTCGTGACTGAGCGTCGCGAGGAACTCGTCCTTGATGCGGTTCGCTTCCTCGGCACGCGCGCGCAACGCTCGCTCGTTCGCGAGCTCCGCTGCTGCAGCTTTTCCGTTGGTGCGCATGCCCGGAAACCGGGGTCGATGTTACACCGCTTGCGGCGTTACGGATCGCGGCACTAGCTAGGAACGACGGCGAATCTCGTGGCGCTTTGCGACACTGCAAACAGAGTGTGGCATTTGATCACGAGAATTGCGCCTTCACTGGGGAGGGTGAAGGCGGCGCGCTTTCCGCGTCGGCGCGGCAGGGAAGGCGCGAGTCCGACTCCGGATCAGTCGTAGTACTCGTTGCCCAGATGCGTGATGAGCTCTTCGCCCATCAGCCAGCGTAGCGTGTTCTTGAGCTTCATCGATTGGATGAAGACGTCGTGCTCGGGATACAAGCCTTCGGCCGTCTGCGGTGACTTGAAATAGAAACTGAGCCACTCTTGGACACCGCGGAAGCCGGCACGCTTGCTCAGATCGCCGAATAGCGCGAGGTCGAGCACGAGCGGAGCCGCCAAGATCGAGTCGCGGCAAAGAAAATCGATCTTGATCTGCATCGGGTAACCGAGCCAGCCGAAGATATCGATGTTGTCCCAGCCCTCTTTGGCGTCACCGCGCGGCGGGTAATAGTTGATGCGGACCTTGTGATACAGGTCGCCGTAGAGCTCCGGGTTGAGCTCCGGCTGCAGGATTGATTCGAGCGCACCGAGCTTGCTGACTTCTTTCGACTTGAAGCTGCCCGGATCGTCGAGCACTTCGCCGTCGCGATTGCCGAGGATGTTGGTCGAAAACCAACCCTTCATGCCCAAGCCTCGCGCTTTCAGACCGGGCGCAATCATGGTCTTCATGAACGTCTGACCGGTCTTGAAGTCCTTCCCGCAGATCGGCGTTTGCGTCTCGCGCGCGAGCTCGATCGCGGCGGGGAAGTCGACCGTCAGGTTCGGCGCGCCGTTAGCGAAGGGCACGCCTTCCTTCAAACAGGCCCACGCATACATCATCGAGTTGGCGATGGTCGGATCGCTCTCGCGCAGCCCCTTCTCGAAGGCTGCGATCGACTGATGTACTGGACCCGGCTCGAGATAAACCTCGGTCGAGCCGCACCACACACACACGCCACGTGAGCAGCCGTTGTCTTTGATGAAGTTGCGGATGTCGGCGCGCAGTTGCTCGACCATCTCCCATTTGCTCGCGCCGGTCTTGATGTGCGTGCCATGCAAGCGCTTCACGAACTCGGGATAGAACACCGCGGGCATCGGCTTGATCGCCGACATCTCTTCCTTCACCGGATCGAGGTGCTTCGACTCGAGCACTTCCGCGTGCACCGCTGCTTCAT
>DATHOI010000179.1:0-9205 GCA_035485095.1 Polyangiaceae bacterium
TCAGCAGGTCCTGCGCGCAAGTCGCCCGTACGGCGCGACGCCGATCGCAGGCATGATGTCGGACGCGCGTGACTTTCTGTGGAACGACACCACCTACGATCTGGTGAACACGTCGCAGAAATTCGGCCCGGCCAGCGACCCCTACGGAGCCTGTCGCGACACGGTCCTGCTGCTGATGACCGACGGACAACCCAACATGGATCTGCGCGGCCACTGCACTGGCAGTGGCTGCCCGTTCCAATTGCCGGAGGACATCGCCGCCGATCTGATGTCGGGCTCGGTGCACCCAGCGGTCAAGACGTTCGTCATCGGGTTTGCGCTGAACACGTTGACCGTCGGGGGTACGCCCATCGATTGTTCGCTGCTGCAACCCGCGGACCTGGACGCCTCGCCGAGCTCATTGTGCAGCGCGAACCCGGACAATGCGTCACTGCAAGCTTGCTGCAACCTGGCGCGCATCGCCGAGCACGGCGACGTGCCGTCCGCCGACAACGGCAACAACCCGCACGCCTTCTTCGCCAATAACCGCCAGGAGCTACAGCAAGACATCTCGACCGTGCTGTCGAGAACATTTCCCACGACGAGTCGCACGCAGGCCGTGTTTTCACCGACGCCAGCCGGCACCGTTGGCGGAACGTTCGCGGCTTCTTACCGCTTCTTCAGCAACTTCACGCCCGTGCTCTTTCAGCCCTGGAGCGGGCAGGTCGAACGCGAGCGTTGGATTTGCGACAAAGACACGCACCAGCCAAGCCGCGTCGATCCTGATCCGACCTTCGGCGATCTGTTCGCGGACAACATGAACTCTCAGCTGGGTCGGGCGCGCACGTTTTACACCGTGCAGGAGTCGGACTCAGGCACTGGCGTATTCTCGGACCGCACGGTGCGCCCACTTTTGACCGGCAATCCGGATGGTATGGGCAGCATCACGGGCACATTTTCAGCGGGAGACAGCGCGTCCACGTTCGTGGGCAATACGTCGCCGGCTTCCATGGGCCTGACCGATACGTCGTGTACCAGCACGGTCGGCACCATCACGTCGCCCATGACTGCTTCGCAATGCCGGGACCAGTACATGAAGTGGTTGGTCGGACTGGACAACGGCACGGTGTACAACCGCTGTGTTGCCGGCACGTGTAACCTGCTCGGTGACATCTTCCACTCCACTCCGCGCGTGGTCGGCCCCCCCGGCGCAGTCACGCTGGACGACACATATCAGTCGTTTCAGGCGGCCTACGCGACGCGCCCACTGATGCTGTACACGTCGAGCAATGACGGGTTTTTGCACGCCTTCAAAGTGCAAAGCAACGTCCCCAACGACACCGACAACGTCCAATCCAAGAAGAACAACGAGATCTGGGCGTTCATCCCGCCTCAAGTATTGCCGCATATTCCAGCGGAATATCCGTTCACGCATCAGGTCTTGCTGGACGGCGTGCCTGTCGTCAAAGACGTGGTCGCGCGCAAGGGTACGGGGACCTACCCGTACGTGTTCGAGCGCAGCACGACGGACATCGCGGGGGGTATTAGCCCGAACGCAACCTGGCGTACGATCTTGATCCAGAGTTTTGGCAGCATCTATCCGGGGTACTTCGCGCTCGACGTGACGAACCCCGATCCCACGATGACGCTCAACGGCGACTCTGGTGGGCCCAAATTCCTGTGGCAGATCACGAGCGACCAAAGCGGCAATCCCCTGTTTGGCAATGGTGGCGGCACGCCGATCATCAGCAGCCTACTATTCGATGACGACGGCACCGGGGTGCGTGAGATCGCAGTTGCGATTCTGCCCGGAGGCCCCGGTGACACCGGTACGGGCTCGCCCGGTGGCTGTCCGCGCGCCAGCTCTCCGACGGATCTGGGAACGATCGAGTACGCGCCGCGCAACGCCGTCCCTTGTTACACCACGAGCCTCGGCGCTCGCTCGCTCACCGTCGTTCGTCTGGACAACGGCAAAATCGTGCGCACGTTCCGGCGCAGCAAGACCGAGGTGCCCTCCGCCATCCAATCGCGCGTCATCGAGTCACCGCTCGACTCGCCGATCACCGGCGAACCGATCGCGTATCCGAATGACGTGGGCGCTGTCGCGGATCGCGTCTACGTCGGCGACGCCGACGGCACACTGTGGAAGGCAGATCTGTCGAACTCCTCGCCTGACCTTTGGACCATGAAGCTATTTTGGGACGCCTTTCCGAACGTGAAGATCGGCACCCAAACGGTCGCCGCCGGTCCGTTCGACGGTCAGCCCATAGAAACCGCACCCGTTCTGTCCCTCGACTCCAACAACAACATCACCTTGGCCGTGGCGACGGGCGACCAAAACGCGCTGGGCGCCGAGCCCGGTGTGTTCAACTACCTCTGGTCCTTGAGGGACGCAGCGGATCCGTCGACCGACTTGCAGTGGGTCCAGCAGTTCCTGAACGGCGAGCGCGTCACGGGGCCCATCTCGCTCTTCAACTCGTACCTGTACTTTTCGTCCGTCGCTCCGCCGGCGGGCAGCACGCCGTGCACTTCCACTAGTGGCGCGAAAGTGTGGGGCATGAACTACGTGATCCCGCGAGACGGCCCAGGGACGCCGCTCGTGCCGGCCAATCGTCAGGTGGGCGGGCAGGCAGCGCCGTTCATCATGGCGGACTTCGGTTCGACCGATCAATTCGTGACCGACACCACATTGCTCGGCACCTCCGCGCAGAACCAAGCCGTCATCTTCGGCGTGTCGGTGGCCCAAGTGCCGACGTGCTTCGACATTTCCGCCGTACCCACGGACACGTACCTCGGCGGGCACACCCAATTGTCGAACGTAAATCCAGGGAAATTCCAGCTCGTCGTTCAAACCGGCGCTGCCAAGCTCGGCAATGGCGGCAAAGCGAACGTGAGCACCGACGGCACCGGCAGCATCGACCTTCCGCCGCTCAGCACGCCGTCTCACATCGACGCGTGGGCCTCGATCGTCGAATGATCGTCGAACCGAATCGAAGCCGAGTGAAGTCACGCCTCGCGTTCAGCACGTTGCTGCTGTGCGCGAGCTGTCACCCGAAAACAGCGCCCGCTCCGGTTGGCTCAGCAACCGCTAGCGCAGCCAGCACGCCCGTCGATCACCTGGCACCGGACGAGCTCGCCTCGGGTGCTGCGGACATCTGGGGCTTCCCCGTCCCGCGTGACATGCACATCGAGAGCCACTACCACGAGGTTGCGTACCTCAGTGGTGCCGTAAAGCCGGACGCTCTCTCCAACTACGTGCGCGACCGGGTGATCGTCTCGCACGTAGAGATCGGCGCCGGGCGCACGATTTTCCCGGACGCGCGCATCAAGGGCGGCGCGCCCGATCGCGTCTATGAGCTCGAGGTCATTCCCGAACCGGGTCGCACGCAACTCGTGATCC
The DNA here is from genome assembly GCA_035485095.1 of Polyangiaceae bacterium. GTDB lineage: Bacteria > Myxococcota_A > Polyangia > Polyangiales > Polyangiaceae > PMG-095. The sequence continues at coordinate 3,380 of DATHOI010000179.1, forward strand.
ACGACCTGACCCCACCCAAGGTGCTGCCCGGGCTGACGGACGCGCAACGCTGGCAGCAAGCCGGGCTCACACCCCAAGGCCGCCCGCTAGACATGAAAAAATTCGAGTAGCGACCGCCCTCGGTGGTGGTGGTGGCGGCGTGCAGCTAGGCGGCGATCGCACTCTGCTCGCTCGCGGCGCCCGGCTCTTTTTGCTCAGCGCCGCGATTCGTCTTCTTGACGCATGGCTTCGATGAGCAAGCCGCCGATCGTCTGACGCGCGCCGCTCGGTGCCGCCACGACGGCGCCGCGGAAGGAGAAGCTGCCCTTCTTCCAACGCAAAATCTCGCGTAAGAGCGCGGTCGGTTCGTGGGCTTTGCTGTCCAAGGTGGCGCCGGCCAACGCGCCCTCGTTGAGCTCGAGCACGCCGACCTTGCCCGTGTCGGAGCGCACTTTGAGGTGACCTGTACGCCGTTCGAGATCGAGCAAGGTGAGCACGGTCGCGACGGACATCTGTGCGATGTCGCCTTGGAACGCGGCCCCCGTTGCGGTGGATACCGGGCCCTCTGAAGAGAAAGACTCCCGCTGTTTACGTAAGCGGTTCGCCATGTCGATCAGCGCGCCGACCTGCGCCACGACCTCTTCGTCGCGGAATGGGCGCGTGAGGTAGATGTCCGCGCCCACATTGAGGCCTTGCAGCCGCGACTCCGTGTCCTCGGCGTCGGTCAGAAACAAGAACGGTGCCGTGGCGACGAGGGTCGGCTCGGTGCGCACGCGGCGCGCCACCCAGAACCCGTCAATGTCCGGTAAATTTACGTCGCACAGGATGCAGTCCGGCTGCAGCTCGCGCACTTTGTCGAAGCCAGCGCGCGCCTCGCTGGCGACATGCACTTCATATCCGGCCTCACCCAGAAACTTCGAGAGCAGGGTCGACTCCCACTCGTCCTGTTCGATGATGAGGATCCGGCCTTTTGCCACGCGCGAAAGTTAGCATGGCGGCGCCGAAACCCCGAAATTGACTACAGCTTTCCGGATAACGGCGGGCCGGCCGTGAGTTCCCTGGAAAAACCAGCCAGACCCGGCGTGCGGCCTTGTCCCGCTGTCCGGGTCGCGGTACGCGGGCGGGGTGAGTGCCGAGTTATTGAAGCGCACGCCGTTGTACGAAAGACACCAGAGCCTCGGCGCGCGCCTGGTGCCGTTCGCGGGCTGGGAAATGCCCATTCAGTACAAGGGGATCTCGCTCGAGCACCAAGCCGTCCGCGAGCGGGCCGGACTATTCGACGTTTCGCATATGGGAGAGCTCGAGCTGCAAGGCGATCGGGCGCTCGAGCTAGTCAATTCGTTGATCACGAACGACATTGCGCGTGCCGCCAACGGGCAAGCCACCTACACCTGCTGCTGCAACGAGCAGGGCACCATTCTCGACGACCTGATCGTGTATCGGCGCGCGGAGAACGACGTGCTCGTGGTGTGCAACGCCTCGAACCGCGACAAGATCTCGGCGCACTTCGCGGCGGCCGCGCGCGGCGTCTGTGAGTTTCGCGATCTCAGTGACGAGACAGCGCTGCTGGCGCTACAAGGCCCGAAGGCTCTCGGCATCCTCTCGCGCGCTGGCGTAACGCTGGACCTGACGACCCTGAAGTCGTTCCGCTTCGCACACGGGACAGTGGCTGGTGTCGCGTGCACCATCGCGCGCACGGGTTACACGGGCGAGGACGGTGTCGAGCTGTTTTGCGCTTGGCGCGACGCGCCGGCCCTGTGGGACACGCTGCTCGAGGCTGGTGCCGTCGACGGCATCGAGCCCATTGGGCTGGGCGCACGCGACACGCTGCGCCTCGACGCGCGCTTGTCACTGTACGGCAACGACATCGACGAGACCACGAACCCACTGGAAGCGGGCTTGGGCTGGGTCGTAAAACTCGACAAACCGAGCTTCGTCGGCAAAAAAGCGCTGCTCGAAATCAAAGAGCGTGGCCTACGTCGCACCTTGATTGGCTTCGAAATGAAGGGGCGCGGCATCGCGCGCCACGGGTACCCGTTGCTCGACAGCGCTGGCGTCGTGAGCGGCGTGTGCACGTCGGGTGGGCCGTCCCCGACGCTCGGTAAGAGTATCGGGCTCGGCTATTTTCCGATCGCGCACAGCGCCGTCGGCACACAATTCCTGGTCGACTGCCGCGGCAAGCAGATCCCGGCCGAGATCGTGAAGACGCCCTTCTACAAGCGCAAGAGCAACTAGCTTACGACCTACCGAGGAGATCAGCCGAGCGATGTCGAGCCCCAAAGAAGTCAAAGACGACCGCAAATACACCAAGGACCACGAATGGGCCCGCACCGAAGGCGGAGAGCTCGTGGTGGGGATCACCGCGTTTGCGGTCGACGCGCTCGGCGATATCACGCTCGTCAGCCTGGACGTGAAGGTGGGCGACGCCGTCAAGGCGGGCAAAGCATTCGGCACGATCGAAAGCGTCAAGACGCTGAGCGATCTGTTCGCGCCGGTCAGCGGTAAGATCACGCGCATCAACGACACGCTCGAGAGCAGCCCGGAGCTCATCAACGAGGATTGCTGGGGCAAAGGTTGGATGGTCGCGATCGCACCCGACGCTGGTCCGAGCGAGCTGCTCGATCCCCAGGCCTACGCCGAGCATCTCTCGCACTCGGATCACTGAATGCGCTACCTGCCCCACACGCCCGAAGACATCGCGGCGATGCTCGGAACGATCGGCAAAGCGTCACTCGACGAGCTCTTCCAAAGCATTCCCGAAGCCGCTCGTTTCTCGGGCGATTTGGCCTTGGAGCCCTCACTGGGTGAAGCGGCGCTGATGCGGCATTTGCGCGACTTGTCGCGCAAGAATACCGGCGCCGACCTCGTCAGCTTCCTCGGCGCGGGCATGTACGCTCATCACATTCCGCCGGCTGTCGATCAGCTACTGCTGCGGAGTGAGTTCTACACTTCGTACACGCCGTACCAGCCAGAGGTCGCGCAGGGCACGCTGCAGGCGATTTGGGAGTATCAAACCATCGTCAGCGAGCTGCTCGGGCTGCCGCTCTCGAACGCGAGTCTGTACGACGGAGCCAGCGCCACGGCAGAGGCCGCACTGATGGCCTGCCGCTTGACCAAGCGCGGCAAAGTCGTGCTCTGCCAATCGGTGCATCCCGACTACCGCGCGGTGACCGTGACGTACTTGGCCGGCCGTGACGACATGTCCTGCGTCGAGGTGCCTTTCGGCGACGACGGCGCGCCCAGTCCTTCTCTGCTGGCAGCCGCCGTGGACAAGGACACCGCCGCCGTGATCGTGGGCTATCCGAGCTTCGTCGGTCCGCTCGCGGATTTGCGCGCACTCGCCCAGACCGTGCACGAGCAAGGCGCGCTTCTAGTCACGGCCACGAGCGAGCCCTATGCGCTCGCGCTCTCGGAGTCGCCCGGCGCTCTCGGCGCTGACATCGCGGTGGGTGAAGGCCAGGCCATCGCCTGTCCGCCGCAATTCGGCGGGCCCGGTGTGGGCCTGTTTGCGTGTCGCGACGACCGTCAATTCTTGCAGCAAATGCCCGGGCGTATCTGCGGTGAAACAGTCGATTCGAACGGCGAGCGCGGCTTCGTGCTGACGCTGTCGACGCGCGAGCAGCACATCCGGCGCGAGCGCGCGACCAGCAATATTTGCACGAACCAGGGCTTGCTCGCGCTCTCGCTCGCGATTCGCATGAGTATCCTCGGCAAATCGGGGTTCATCGAAACCGCGCGCCAGTGCTTGGCCAAAGCTCACTACCTACATGATCAGATTCTGGCCTTGCCGGGCTATGGCCGCGGCTTTGCCCCAGCGCCCTTCTTCAATGAATTCGCCGTCCGCGTGCGAGGCGGCAACGCTGCTGCGGTGTGCCGCAAGCTCGAGCAGCACGGCCTGATCGCCGGGTTCGATCTAGGCCGAGCCGATTCGAAGCTCAGCGACCGACTATTGATTGCCGTTACGGAGCAGCACCGCCGCGAGGATCTCGATCGCCTGCTCGCCGCATTCGCGGATTTCGCATAGCGATTGGAAGCACGACCCGTGAACATAGAACGATCCTTTCAGCCGGCGCGTGCCCTCTGCGCTGGGCTCAACGCTTTCCTGGTCCTCGGTGTAGCGAGCGCGCTGCTCCTGACGGCGCGCGGCGCACGTGCCGACGTTTCGTCGTGGGCCTTCGTTGGGGGTGGCATATCGCAACTCCAGCAAAATGGTCTCCCTCGCACTCTCATGCCGTCGATGCGGCTTCAGGTTGGCCTCGGCACGGCACCGTCGAACCCGATTGTGCTCGGCGGCCTGTTCTCGCTGGAACCAAACTTCGGCTACGGCAGCGATTTAGCTCTGTTCTTTCGTGGCGCGTCGCGCGGTTACGTAAACGGCGGCTTCGGGCTCGCGCTGGACTTAGGCCCGTACGAGCGGTTTTGGGGACAAGACTCGGTCGGCGGTGAGGGCACGCTTTGGCTCGGGGCTCCCTGGGGCGTCGCACTTGGCGTAAACGCGAGCGTCGGCTCACATGACGCGCGTGGCGTCGCGGCGATCCTGGGCATCGATTTTGCGCGTCTGACCGTGTACCGCAACACCGGCACGAGTTGGTTCCTCAATCCCTTCCCGGCGTATCGCCCGAAAGACTGAGGCGCTTGGGGAGGACAGCGCCTCGCCATGCTAGGCTCGGGGGCGCCCGATGGCTGAGTCCCCCGTAAGCGAAGGCCAAATTCTCGCCGGCAAGTATCGGGTCGAGAAGGTCCTCGGCGCGGGAGGCATGGGCGTCGTCGTCGCTGCCTGGCACCTCGAGCTCGAGCAGCGCGTTGCAGTGAAGTTTCTGCACCCGCTCGCGCTGGAGCGACCGGACACCGCGGAGCGCTTCCGGCGCGAAGCGCGCTCCGCCGCCAAGATCCGCAGCGAGCACGTGGCACGCGTGATCGACGTGGGCATCATGGAGGGCGGGTTGCCCTACATGGTCATGGAATACCTCGACGGACACGACGTGTCCCAAGAAATGCAGCGGGGCCTGCTCGCGATCTCGGACGCCATCGACTTCGTGTTGCAGGCGCTCGAAGCGCTCGCGGAGGCGCACGCCGCCGGCATCGTGCATCGCGATCTCAAGCCGGCGAATTTGTTCTTGGCGATGCGCCCGGACGGCACTCGCATCGTGAAGGTGCTCGACTTCGGCATCTCCAAGTCTCTATTCGGAAGCAGCGTCGCCGAAATGTCCCTGACGCGCACGGCAGCCTTGATTGGCTCGCCGCTGTACATGTCGCCCGAGCAAATGCGCTCAGCCAAGGATGTCGACACGCGCACCGACATCTGGTCCTTGGGCGTCATGCTGTACGAGATGATCACGGGGCGCCCGCCGTACACCGGTGATTCCATCCCGGCGTTGTGCGCGTCCCTGCTCAATGATCAGCCTGTTTCGATGCAGCAGCTTCGGCAGGAGGTCTCGCCTGCCTTGGAAGATGCCGTCATGCGCTGTTTGGCCAAGGACCGGCAACAGCGTTACGCGACGGTCAGTGAGCTGGCGCGCGCGCTAGCTCCGTTCGGTAGTAGCTCGAGCCAAGTCCACGTCGACCGTGCAAGCCGTGTGCAAGGCGCGACGGATGTCACGCTGTCTGCATTCGCCAGCGCGCCCGCAACCGCTCGCTCGGTGAGCCCCGCTGTCAGTCAGCCGCGCCCGCTCTCACAGCTGGTCATCACGCCGATCCAGGGGTCACCGCTCACCGCCCCGCCAGCACGCGGCACGATAGATTCGTGGGGCAGGACCGATGGACCGGCCGCGCCGGTTCCGGCTCGCTCGCGGACGGGCCTATTCGTCGGGCTTGGCTTTGGACTCTTCGCGCTGGTCGGCGTCGTTG
>DATHOI010000180.1:0-4333 GCA_035485095.1 Polyangiaceae bacterium
GGCCTCGGTTTCACGCTGACGGAGGACGTGCTCTACGTCGGCAGCGCAGCCGCACAAGGTGGGGCCGCCGCGTTCACTGCTTTGTATCTCGTGCGCACCGTGGCGGCCGGTTTGAGTCACGCCTCCTTCACGGCCATGACCGGTCTCGGGGTCGGCGTGGCGTCGGAAACCTCGAACCCGTTGCTCAAGGTTCTGGCTCCGATTGCGGGCTGGACCGCCGCGGCGGGTTTGCACTTCGTGCACAACTTTCTGGTCACGTTTTTGTACGACGGTGGCTTGGGCTTGGGGCTGAAGTTTTTGGTATTCTGGACCTTCGATTTGCTCTTCTTCGCGCTGGTGATCTCGCTCGCGATACGGGACCGCTCGATTGTCTTGCGTGGCCTCGTCAGCGAAGCCGGGCGGCTCTTGCACCCGAAGGAGCTGACTCGCACGGCGAGCTATTGGATGCTCGTTCCGTTCTGGAATTTCACGAGCTTGATGGTTAGCCCCGGCGGCTACGCGGCGAGCCGAAAAAAGCAGCTGGCGTTGATCGAGCTCGCGTTTCTCAAGCAACGTCGAGCCCGTGGCGAAGCAGGCACGGACATCGACCGTCGCGAGGGGGAGCTGCGCGCGCGCGTAAATCGCGCCAACGCAGCCGGCGTGTTCATCGGCGCGCGCTGACGCAGCATCGCGCGGCTACTTGACGAGCGCGCGTGCAATCACCAGACGCTGAATTTGGCTCGTGCCTTCGTAGATTTGCAGCACCTTGGCGTCGCGCATTAGTTTTTCGGCTGGGTAGTCCTTGACGTAGCCGTTGCCCCCGAACACCTGCACGCAGTCGAGCGCCGATTGCATGGCCGTGTCGGCGCCGTAGGCTTTGGCGTAGCTCGACACGATCGGATCGCGCACGCCGTTGTCCAGGTTCCAGGCCGCCTTTTGATAGAGCAGGCGAGTGGCCTCCGCACCGATCGCCATTTCCGCGAGCATCGCCTGCACGAGTTGGTGCTCCGAGATGGCGACACCGAAGGTCTTGCGCTCCTTCGCGTAAGCGACGGATTCGTCTAGGCAGCGTTGCATGAGTCCAGTCGCCATTGCGCCAATGTCGGGTCGTGTCTGGTTGAAGGTCTCCATGGCGAGCTTGAAGCCCTCGCCCTCGGGCGCGAGCAAATTTGCCTTCGGGACTTTCACGTCTTCGAAATGTACGGCAGCCGTGTCGCTCGCGCGCTGTCCGAGCTTGTCCTCGTGCTTGCCCACGCGCAGCCCCGCCGAATCACGATCGACGATGAATGCGGCGATCCCTTTGTGACGCTTCGCCGGATCTGACGTCGCGAAGACGCAGTAGAAGCTCGCGAAGCTGGCGTTCGTGATCCAGCATTTCTCGCCGTTCAAGACGTAGTCGTCGCCGTGAGCTTTGAAGGTCGTCTTTAGGCCGGCCACGTCGCTGCCGCCGCTCGGTTCGGTCGTGCAGTAGCTTGCGAACAGCGGCTCGGCCGTCAGCATCCCGAGGTACTTCTTCTTTTGGTCCTCGTTTCCGGCGAGCTTGATCGGCGTTAGCGCCAGCGTATTTGCGAGCAGGCTGGTTTGGATCCCGGTACAGCCATAAGCGAGTTGTTCCGCGATCAGCGCGTTCTCCAGCTCACCGAGGCCCGGGCCACCATAGTCCGCGGACACGCTTGCGTTGACCAGACCGAGCTCGTGCGCTGCTTCGAAGACGTCCTTCGGAAACCGGCTCTCGCGATCACAGGCGGCCGCCACGGGAATGATGCGCTCACGCGTGAAGCGTTTGGCTACGTCGATCAGCGCTCGTTGCTCATCCGAGAGTCCGAAATTCAACATGGGAGTTATTCCTTTGTGCGGCGTCGCAAACGGGTCATCTCTTGGCGCACGGCCTTCGCGCCGAGTGCGTAACCGAGCGCAATCCCCACCAGTAGTACGCCAGGGATGAAGATGATGTGCGCGGCGGTCATCGTGCGTTACGGGTATTTCGGCGCCGAGGTCACTACTCGTGCGCGTTGTGCTTCGGCTCGCCACTGGCGAGCGATTTCTCCAGCTCCGAGAGCCGCGCCTCGACACGCCCTTGGCGTCGCCAGCTCAAAAATACGAAACCGAGCAACAGCGCCCACATCACGATGTAGGCCGTGACCAACAACGTGGCCGCGCTGGTCGTGTCGCCGCCGCCCTGAACGGCGACGAATTCCGTCGACCGCGCGTTCGGGTCGTCCAGGGTGCCAGAGTTGGGTGCTGCTTGCGTCATCGGTTCTCTTCAATAGTCGAGCTCGCCACTCGCGATGGCGCGCTCCTCCAGCCGGGCAATGCGGGAAACGGCGAGCGCCAAGCGCGCGCGCGCCCAGAGCAGAAGCCCAGCGAGCAATGTCATGGCAACGAAGCCCACGAGCAGCGCGTGGACCATGGCCGGATGCTTGAGCCCACCACCACCTTGGCCGATCACGGTCGGGTGATTGCCGCCCCACTTCAGCACCGAATAGTGAATGATCGGCAGATTCACGGTGCCGAGTACGCCGAGCGCGGACGCAAATTTACGTTCGGCCTCACCGTTGCCGGCAAACGCGCGCAGCACCACCACCGAAACGTACACGAGAACACTGAGCAACGTCGTGGTCAGACGCGGGTCCCAAGTCCAATACACGCCCCACGCCTTCTTCGCCCACAGCGGCCCGCTCGAGAGCATCATTGCGCCGAACACGACCGCGCACTCCGCGCCCGCGCGAGCCACTGCGTCACGCGCGTCGGACGGCCGAGCAAGGTACATTGCGCTTGCGATGCAGCACACGGTGCCGCACAGGTACATCGCGTACGCGGCAGGCACGTGGAAGTAGAAGATCTTCTGTGCCAAGCCTCCGGCTTGAAGTTGCGCGACGGGCGCCTTCAAGAACACGAAGCTTATCAAATACACGAAGATACCCGCGGTGGCGGCGAGCAACGCGTAGAACAGCTTGTCCTTCTGCCCAGTCACCGAGTGAACGTAGTGCCTGGACCTCACGGTTGCAAACCGCAAGATTTCCGGCCCTTCTTTTGGTTGGGCGGGCTGCGTCAAGGTGCGGCGAGCACACGGGAGTGCCACTCCGGGCCCGCCAAAACGGGCCTCACTTCGGATCGCTAAACGTTGCAGCTGGAGAGCGCGAGCAAGGCAGCGATCTTCGCTTGCATGACGTCGAATTCTTTCACCGCTAGGTCAACTTCCGCGACACGGAGGTTGGCTTCTGCGGTCACTAAGTCGAAGCTGGTGCCGCTGCCGTTCAGGAACGAAATCTTCGTCAAACGCGCGGTCTCGGCGTTGATTTCACGGGTCTTGGCGCTGACGGCGAGGTTCGCTTCGGCGACCGTCACGGCGCGTGTCGCCTGAATGACTTGCAGGGAGGCGCTACGTTTTGTCTCGGCCAGATTCGCACGCGCGGCATCCTCGCCGGCTACGGCCGCTTCACGCAGGCCGCCGCGCAGCCCGCCGTCGTAGATGTTCCAACTGAGCAAACCTCCGATGGTCCACGTCTCGTGCCGGTCGTTGATGCCGCTCACCGGGTCGAGCAACGTGAACGTCGAAACCGCGTCGACGGTCGGCAGGTACGCATAGTCGATGCTCTTCACTTGCCGGTCCGCGACGCCTAGGTTCGCCTGCGCCGCGCGCACATCGGTGCGCGCCAGGATCGTGCTTTCCACGTGGCAGTTCTTTTGTGCGTCGGTGGCCAGGGCATCGAGCTGAATGTCGGGTGTGACGCCCCAGGCTTCAGCGGTGCCGAGCGCGGTGCCGAGCGCTTCGCGTGACTCGATTAGCGTCTCCGTCGCGGAGACGACGGCGGCACGCGACAGCGACGCTTCGCCTTCGACGCGCAGCACGTCGAGCGTGTTCGAGGCACCCAGCGCGGCGCGACGCTTGGTCAGATCGACCGTCGACAGAGCGGCTTTCAAGGAGTCGCGACTCACTTCAGCGAGGCGCTCTGCCGTCACGACGCTCACGATGGTATTCGCGACGGCCGTGATCACTTGGCGCTCGCTCTCTTTTTGCGAGAGCTTCGAGGCCTCGACCGCGTCCTTCGCGCTGCCGTGGTTGTACCAAATCTGCGGGTAAAATACCGGGATGCGCAGGGTGAGTGCGGCGTTCCAAAAAGTGGACGGATCGGGGATGGTTCCGAATACTGGAGCTCCAGCCGGGTCGAGCGCTACCTCGCCGGTCCCTTTGATCAGATGATGTTGAACGCTCGCCGTCCCCGTGAGCTGTGGCAACGCGCCGGCCAGTGCTTCGCGGGCTTGAGCTTGAGCTTGAAGCACGTTCGCGCGCGCGATGCGCAACGTGACCGATTGATCGCGCACCAGCGCGATGCCTTGCTGCCATGAGGTC
>DATHOI010000181.1:0-2692 GCA_035485095.1 Polyangiaceae bacterium
ATCGGCGCCGTCCGCCACCCCGAAGCGCGCGCTCAGCAGACGCTCGAACAGGCCATACGCCAGGCGCTCGGAACGTGGCACGCCCCAAAAGGCGCGCAGCGGTGGCTGGCTCGCCGCGCGCGTACGCAGGTACTCACTCACGAGTCGCGTCTTGCCCATTCCGGCAGGTCCGACGATGGTCACCGCGCGCGCCTCGCCTTCGCTCAACGCCCGCTGGAAGATCGCGTCCAGGCGTCGCATGTCGGCGTCGCGACCGATTAGGGGGGCTCTCAGGTCGAGTACGGCCGGGGGCTGCCCTTGGGTCATGGGCCCGGGATTTCGCCCGATTTTCTGGATGGTCTCAAGGGCTGTCACATGGCGCACCGCAGCGCGGACGGAAATCCTCAGCAAAGAGGAGGGCGGAGGCCCGAAAAAAAGCGGTACGACCGAGTTGCGCGCGAGCCCGGCTTGTTAGAGGCTCGGCCCCCATCCGTCTGCTAGCTTTCGAATTTACCGTGGCACTGCCCGAACGAACCCCCGCACAATCGACCAGCACCGAGAAGCGATCGGTCGGTCAGGGACTTTTCCGTAAGTGCACCGGCTGCGGCGCCGTGAACACCGTCGAGGATCTGGCGTCTCGCTTTCACGTCTGTCCTTCGTGCGGCTACCACCACCCGATGAGCAGCGCAGAGTGGCGCAAGTTACTCTTGGACGAAGGGGCGCTCGATCGCTGGGACGAGCACATCTTGCCCGCCGATCCGCTCGAGTTCGAAGACGGCAAACGTTACGTCGATCGCATTAGTCGCGCGCAAGCCACGACGGGTTCGACCGAAGCCATCGAGATCGGCCGCGCGCGCTTAGGCGGCATCACGATTGCCTATGGCGCGTACAACTTCGCCTTCATGGGCGGCAGCATGGGCTCGGTCGTCGGCGAGCGCATCACGCGCTTGTTCGAACGCGCCACCTCCGAGCGGTTGCCCGTGCTTTTGCTGCACGCTTCAGGCGGCGCTCGCATGCAAGAGGGCATTTTGAGCCTGATGCAAATGGCCAAAACGATGAGCGCGCTCGGCCGCTTCCGAAGCGTGAAGAAGCCGTACATCAGCTTGCTCGTGCACCCCACCACTGGCGGCGTCGCGGCCAGCACCGCGTTCCTCGGCGACGTGAACGTCGTGGAGCCCAACGCCACCATCGGCTTCGCTGGCGCGCGCGTGATCGAAAGCACGATCAACGCCAAGCTGCCGCCTGGTTTTCAGCGCTCCGAATTCTTGCTCGATCACGGCATGGTGGACACCATCGCGCCACGCAGTGACATGAAGCAGCGGCTTCATTCGCTCCTTTCGCACCTCGGTGGTGAGGCCACGTGACGGATCTGAAATCGACTCTCGAACGACTGTACAAGCTGGTCCCGCTCGGCAAGAAATTGGGGTTGGAGCGGATGCAGGCGGCCTGTGCCGCATTTGGCAATCCAGAGCGCACGTTCCCGACCGTGCACGTGGCTGGCACCAACGGCAAAGGCACCGTGACCGCGTTCGTGTCGTCGATCGCGCGTGCCAATGGCCTGAATGTCGGTGTCTACACGTCTCCGCATTTGATGCGCTTCGCCGAGCGCATCAATATTGGCGGGCAGCCCATCGCAGACGACTTACTGGTCGATTTACTGAATCGGGTCATGGACCGCGCGCCCGATCTGACTTTCTTCGAGGTCGCGACGCTGACCGCGTTTTTGGCTTTCAAAGAGGCCAAGGTCGATCTGGCCGTGTTGGAGGTCGGGCTGGGCGGTCGGCTCGATGCGACCAACGTCATTCCGCCTCCGCGCGTGGTCGCCATCACCCGCATCGCCTACGACCACATCGCCGAGCTGGGTGACACGCTGGCTCAGATTGCCACGGAAAAAGCCGGTATCATCAAGAGCGGTTCGACCGTCGTCATGGGCAAGCTTCATCCCGACGCGCGCGCCGTGATCGAAGCCAAAGCCGCGCAGGTCGGCGCCAAGGTCGTGGAGATGGCAAGCCCGGAGCCAATTGCCGGCGCGCCCCTCGCCTACCCGCGGGTCGCGCTCGTCGGCTCGAACTTGGCGGTCGCCGTGACGGTCGCGCGCGAGCTCGGTATTCCGCCCGAGGTCATGGCGCAAGGCATCGAGCACACCACCTGGCCTGGCCGGAACGAGCTCCTGCACCGCAGCGGCCAAGAGCTCACGTTGCTCGACTGTGCGCACAATCCAGACGGCGCGGTCGCGTTGTCTCACGCGCTCGATCCGAGCGTGCTCGGTGATATCGAGTCGCGCAAGGAGATCGCGCTGGTTTTCGGCGCGCTCAACACCAAAAATTGGCGCGCGATGTTGCGGCGTCTCGAGCAAGTGGCGGGGCATCGCGTGTTCGTCGCTCCGCCAATGAGCAAAGCCGTCGATCCGCGTGAGCTCGCCCAATTCATGCCGGGTGAAGTAGCGAACTCGGTTGGCGAAGCGCTGGCGCGCGCGCGCTCTCTCGTGGGTCCGCGCGGGGTCGTGGTCGTGACGGGGTCGACCTTCCTGGTCGGTGCCGCGCGCGCGTTGCTCCTGAACCTGCCGACGGATCCACCCGTCGCACTCTGAGCGAGCTCGCAAATGCCGTCATTTGACGTCGTTTCGAAGCTGGATTGGGCCGAAGTCACGAACGCCATGAATCAAGCTCAAAAGGAGCTGTCGCAGCGCTTCGACTTCAAGGGCACCGAGGCC
>DATHOI010000182.1:0-10745 GCA_035485095.1 Polyangiaceae bacterium
CCGCAGCTCGTGCGACATGTTGGCGAGGAACTCGGATTTCATCCGGTTCGCATCCTCGAGCTCGGCGTTCTTTTGTTGCAGCGTTTTTTCGAAGCGCCGGAGCTCGGTCACGTCACGGGCCGCGGCAAATACGCCTTGCAGCACGCGGTCGCGATCGTGAAACGTCGTCGCGTTGTAGGAAACGACGGTCAGCGCGCCATTCCGAGCGCGTGCGGTGAGCTCGTAGTCGGTGACCTTGCCTTCGCGGAGCACGCGCCGGATACCGGATTCGGCCCGCTCCGGATCGGTGAAATAATTCTTGAAGGGCGCACCGATCAGCTCGTCACGCGTGCAGCCGGTCAGCGCCTCGGTCTGCTTGTTGACGTCGGTGATGATACCGCGCGGGTCGGTCGTCATCAGTGCGTCGATGTTCGACTCGATCAGTGAGCGAGTATAAAAATGCTGATCGCGGAGACGCTGGTCGAGCTTCGTGCGTTCTTCCTCGATCTGCTTGCGCGCAGTATTGTCCGTGCCAATCAACAAATAGCCGATGATCCGGTTCTGCGCATCGCGCAGCGCCGTGACGGATACGACTGCGGGGAAGCGGCTGCCATCTTTCCGGATGTACGTGAGCTCGTAAATGTCCTCGATTCCGCGCGAGGCCTTGAACACCAACGCCTCGAAGCCCGGCGCGATGGGCATCGAGAACTCGAGGCTCAGCGCGCTCGCGCGGGCAATCACCTCTTGCGGGTCGGAGATATGAGCGGGCGTGATCTTGTTCAGCACGTCGACCGCGGCATAGCCGAGCATGCGTTCGGCCCCGACGTTGAAGATCTGAATCACTCCCTTGGCATCGGTCGCAATGCTCGAGAAGTTGGCGCTGTTGAAGATCGCTGTTTGCAGAGCGCCCGCCTTGAGCAGAGCCTCTTCCGCCTGCTTGCGCGCGGTGTTGCCGATTCCGATCGACAGAAAGCCGATGATGGCGTCGTCTGCGCCGCGCAGGGCCGTGACCGAGACCACCGCAGGGAAGCGGCTCTTGTCTTTGCGGATGTAGGTTAATTCGTAAATGTCCTCGATGCCTCGCGAAGCCTTGAAGGCCAACGCCTCGAAGCCCGGAGCAATCGTCGACCCGAGTTGGAGGCTGAGCGCTTTGGCGCGCGCGACGAGCTCCTGCGGGTCGGAGATATCACCCGGCGTGGTCTGATTCACCATCTCGGAGGCCGTGTAGCCGAGCATGCGTTCAGCGCCGACGCTGAAGCTCTGAATCACACCTTGGGCGTCGGTAGCGATGCTCGAGTAGTTCGAACTGCTGTTGATCGCGGCTTGCAGGGCGCCCGCTCTCAGGAGCGCCTCCGAGTGCTGAATGCCGGAACTTACGTCAGCAGCTTGCGAGGGGGTCTTTGCGAGAGGTCCGGTCACGAGTCTCCATATGTCGTTTCCACCACTGACTGGAGACGCTCTCGACAACGTGCAAGTTCGTGACCCAACCCAAATCGACGAAAAGCGCGCGGATCGCGGTGGCTGCGGTGAGGCGTTCTGGCGTCTGCGCGGGCCGAAGCGCCGCTTCGCCTCGCCCACCGAGCCAGTCCGCGGAGGGCCATGGAGAGTGCCGCGCTCCAGACTCCAGATCCCGAGACGGCTCGATTGATGCAGCAGAGGAGTCATGAAAAGGTCTTTGCTTCCCTCAACACGTTATTTGATTGCTATTCCTGTCGCCGCGCTGCTCGTCGTGGCTTGCGGCGGAGGCGACTCGAGCTCGAGCGCGAATCCGAACGGAGGCACCACCGGGGCAAACGGTGGCGCAGCGAATGGCGGCGCTCAAAATAGCGCAGGGGCTAGCGGGAAATCCGGATTGAGCGGCGCCGCAGGCAGCGCGACTGAAGACGCGGGCTCAGGCGAAGCGGGCGACACCGGCAGCTACGAGGGTCCGACCGTAGGCCGCGCACAAACATTCGCCGCGCTGGCGTATAGCTCGATCACCGCAGCCAACATCTCCACGCTGAGCGGCGATATCGGCGTCAGCGCGGGCGCCGTGTCCAACATCACGGGGTTCAGCGCGCCAGCCGACAAGAAATACGGCACCGACTCACTCGCGCCGAACAGCATGCGCACGCTCCTCGCGCAACAGGACGTGACGGCCCTGGTCGGGAACATCGATCCTCGAGCGTGCGATAAAGATTACACGAACGTGGTCGGTGGCTTGACCGGCGACATCACGCTCTATCCCGGCGTCACCTGCATGAACAGCTTCAGCGCAGACGTGCTCTTGAACGGCCACGTCACGCTCGACGCGCGCGGCGATTCGAATGCTTTTTTCATCATTCGCGGCAACTTGACCATGACCGTCGCGGACGGCGCTCAAGTCGTGCTCGCCAACGGCGCTGAAGCCTGCGGCGTATTCTGGCGCATCAGCAAGCAAGTCACGATCGGCAAAACCGTCAAGTTCTACGGCACGGTCATTGCGGGCACCGCCATCACCATGAGCACCGGCTCGACCCTCACCGGCCGCGCCCTCGCTCAAACCGCCGGCGTAATGCTAGACGCGAACACCATCACGATCCCAACTGACGGCCTGGTCGGCTCGCCCGGTGTCTGCACTCACGTGCAGTGACCGTCCATTGCGCCGAACCGCACGAGCCAGACGCACGTGGTCTGGGAAGAGCTGGATAGCGCCATCCCGTGAGCCGCGGGATGGCTAGGCCGGCTCGCTCCCGGCGGTCGAAATTCTGCGGGGTCGCTCAGTTTTCTGCGCGGAACGCCTAGGCGCCCACGACTAAGGCGCTGTGCCATTTGAATTGGGAGCGATCCGCATGCGAGTAACAAGGAAGTGGTTCCAGTCGTCAGGCCACGGGGCAGCGGCCATCGCTTTGGCGATCGTGGCTTTTTCCCACTCGGCCAAGGCAGTGGGCACTTGGCAGAAGATCCCAGCAAACCCGGGAACCGGCGCGGGATCGCAGGGTTTTTGGGTGTTGACGGACGGGAGCGTTCTTTCGACGGCACAAAATTCTTACTCCTGGGCGCGCCTGGTGCCCGACGCCACGGGCAGCTACGTGAAGGGCAAGTGGGTTACCGTTCCGCAGAGCTCGTACGGGCGCGGCGCGGCGCAGCAGTACGTATTGAAGGACGGACGCTTCTACATTGCCGGGGGTGAGTACCTTTACCAATGGCCCGGCTGCGGGGCTAACTGCTACGCCGCCGTCGATTGCAACAACAAGAACTTCGCGACTGCGGAGATCTACGATCCGGTGGCCAATAGCTGGTCGGTCGTAGCGTCCGCACCCGACGTGATTGGCGATACCGGGAGCGCCTTGCTCAGTGATGGGCGCATCCTCGACAGCCAGAACTGCGGCACTCAGATCCAGATCTACGATCCAGCGGCCAACACTTGGACTACGAGCGGCAATCAAAAATTCGGTGGTGCCGAATCCTCGTGGGCGAATTTGCTGAACGGCGGCGTGCTCGCGGTTGGTAGCAACCCAGGGCAGGCTGCGGTCTACAACCCGACGACGAAAGTGTGGACCAGCACCGGCGCTTGGCCGAGCGGCGCGAAGTTCGTGGGCTGCTGCGGCGGTGTTCCGGATTCGAGCGGCATCGCGACGCTGTTCGACGGTCGCGTGATGGCCTTTACGAACCCCAACGTGATGATCTACACGCCGGGCGCGACGGCAGCGGATGCTGGAACGTGGGCATCGGGCCCCGCGCTGCTCAATGGCGATGACGGCGGCGACGAGTTTGCCGATACGGAGCCGAACGGCAAGGTCCTGGTCACGACGAATCCCTTCAACATGGGCCCGGACATGATTCAGGAGTACGACCCTGCGACCAACGCGTTCACGGATACCAAGATCCCGAACGTGGGCTGCGGTTGCACTTTCATGAATCTGCCGAATGGGCAGGTCTTGGTGACGGGCGGCGACGGCAACTACGTGTACACGCCCGACTCCGAGCCCAACGACTCCTGGCGTCCGACCGTCTCGTCGGTCACGTACGACAGCGGCAGCGACACGTACACGTTGACCGGGACACAGCTGAGCGGTCTCATCAACGGCGCCGATGAGGGCGACGACATGAAGCTCACCGCGAACTATCCCATCGTGACCTTGCAAGACACGACCGGGAAAGTCTACTTCGCGCGCTCCTTCAACTTCAGCGTCATGGTGCCACAGCAGGGCTCTACGCCGCAGACTTGCCAATTCAAGACACCGACTGGTTTGCCTGCGGGTAGCTACAGTCTGTTCGTGTCCTCGGTGGGCGTGCAGTCCAAGACCGCGCTTGCCTTCACCGTCGGAGTCGGCGGCACCGGCACTGGCAGCACCGGAACCGGCGGTACGAGCGCCGGTGGCGCCAGTGCCGGCGGCAGCACCGGCATTGGCGGCGCGAGCACCGCTGGCGCCAGCACCGGCGGCAACGGCACGAGCACTGGCGGCGCCAGCACCGGTGGCAACGGCACGAGCACTGGCGGCGCTGGCGTGGTCGGCACGGGTGGCGCGGGCGTCGTCGGCAGCGCCGGCAACGGCACCGGCACTGGCGGCGCGAGCAACGGCTCGGGCGGCAGCACCGCGACCGGAGCAGGCGGCTCGTCGGCTATGACATCGAGCGGAGGAGCTTCGTCTGGTGACTCCGGCGGCTGCGGTTGTCACGTCGGCAGTGGCTCCGCGTCGACGCCCAACCTGGGCGCCGCCGTGCTGGCTCTGCTTGCGCTGCTCACGCGCCGCCGCCGCCGCGCTGCCGACGCAATCCGCAGCGGCTCGCGGGGCCAAAGCTGAAGTCGAGCGGCCCGATGCGGCGATGGATCAGCGCGGGCCTCCTCTCGGTTCTGTGCGGTTGCCAAACCGGAGCCCATCGGGCGACATCCGCGTCACCTGACGCCTCGCTCGCGAACGATGCGGCTGGCGCAGCCCAGAGTGATGCGTCACTCGAAGCGTCCCCATCAGGGCAAGCGCCGCCGCAAAGCTATGCCCTCTCCGTCACGAGCGTGGATCACACGTTCGTGACCGAGGATCACTTCATGGCGTCCGTCGAAATGCAGTTATCCGGCGAGCCGTTCGCGACGGCGATGGGCCGCGATATCTCGCACTATTCCCGGAACTACTTCTGTGACGGCGGGGTCTGTCAAGCGGGCACCTACCCCGATCCCTCCGCTGACGGCGGAGACGCTGGCACCATGCCGGACCTGGCGGGCTTCTCTAGCGCGGTGGAGTCGTACGAGTACTCGAAGCAGCCGATGAACAACTTGGCGTTCGAGTCGGGCGCGGGCACATCACTGCTCTTTGGTTCGGTGCTCAATCCCACGCACAGCACCGGCCAAGCCGCGCTCGCCCTGGCTCAGACCTGGTTTCAACACATGGCGGGCGACAGCCTCGCGGCGGCGCGCTTCATCCTTCCGCTCGATCCGGAATCGAATCCACTCGGCTGGCCTGGGCTCTGGCCGATCCTGCAGCCCTTCACGTCGTGGGACCCGACGATTTCGCCGACCAACGCCGTCACGACCTGCAGCCTCACCTCGGACGACAACACGGGTCGCGCCGCGCTGCTCTCGAACGACTACGAGTGCAACTACAACTCGCTGCATCTGCCGAATCGCGCGGGGCAGACGACACCGCAAATTGGCCCCGGCGCTTCGGGGTGGATGGACTGGAAAGAGGCGCTGTGGACGCTCAACTACCTGCAGTCCATGCACGACGATCACCAAATCGCGGTCACGAAGGTTCTGCCAATCCAGTTGGACAAGGTCGGCACGCCGAGTAACCCGGTGCAGGGCGGGACGCTCTACCCGGGGGTTTATCTCGGGTCGAGCAACATCGAAGGCTTCCAAGCCGGAAACTTCATTCAAGCGCTAGACAATCAAGCCGCCCAGTGGCTGCTTGAGCTGAGCACGACCGACGGCACGGCGCTCAGCGGTTTCGCGAGCTTGGCCGATGCGCTCGCATACAACGCCAGCAGTCCGCTCTGCTGGTTTCCGACGGCGATCAACGTGACCGAGACTTCGGACGCGAGTGGGTTTCCGCGTCCGGCCAGCTACGCGGTTTCATCGTCGGACAGCGTTTTGCTGGACCTGGCCGGTCTGCTTGGAGCTTACGCGACGACCTATACGCTGACCGATACGGGGAACCTCACAGTGGGCGGGACTCAATCAGCCGCGGCCTATTTCGACGGTGACCCGTTCCCGGTGCAGCCACAAATCCCCTCGGGGCAAGCAACGCTGCACGACCGAGCCTTGGCGATGGTCCGTGTGCTCGTCGTCAACCTGGACCGGCTGCACTTGGATCCAGCGACGAGCACGTTCGTCGATCGCGTCACGTTCGCCGGGGCCACACCGTCGCGCGGCCACGTGCTGTCGGCGGACGTCGCGGCCTACACGCTGCTTTCGCTGCGCACGGCGCGCAGCGCGCTCGCTTCGCAGCTCGATCTGTACGGGAACACGAGACCGGACACGCAAGGCGTGCCGCTACCGCTCGACGCGTTTCCACTCAGCGACGACACGTCGTTCGGGCAGCGGCTCGGAGTCTTGATCCAGGCCTTGGCCGACACGCTTCAAACGAAGCTGACTTCCGAAGACGGAACCGCCTTCGCCGGTTGGGACGTAACGGCGAACACGCCCACGGACTCGGGGACGAGCCTGGACGCGCACACCGCCGCAATTCGAGGGCTGCTCGTCGCCTACCTCGCGACGGGCTCGGTGAAATACCGCGATCGGGCTCTGGCGGTGTTCGAGCGGCTCGATCGCACATTTTACGACCCGAGCGCGCGGATCTACCGACCAACAGCCGGCGACCCATCGCTCCAAGTGACGTTTACTCCGCGCCGCTTCGGCCTCTTGCAAGGCGCGCTGCGCGACACGTACGAGCTGGTGGCTCTGCTTCCGGGCAATGAACCGCTGACCTCGCTGATCGAAGACCGAGTCGGGCGGCTCAACAAGCTCGTGCTCAACGGCTGGGACGATCGCAATCAAGACGGGCTCGTGGACTATCCGGCTGAGTGCGCGCAAATCGGGACTGGCCCGGACGGCGCGCCGCTCGGGCTCGGTGGCTTGCAAATGGCGGAGCGCTCGCTTTCCGGCGAGACCGGCGCGACGCCACCCGACGCCGATGGCGGAATCACGCTCGTGTCCGATCGCGAGCACGACTGCGTTCCGAACATTGCCGCGGTTGGGCTGCCCTCGGCGCTCGCGAGCGCGATCACGTTCTCGCTACATCCGTTGCCTCTGGCGCCTGACGCCGGCTCGGCTGGACAATAGCGCGATGACGCGCGGCTGGTTGGCGCTGCTAGCGCTCGTGGCGTTCGGAAGCGACTGCTCGTCCCAGCCCAAAGCCGTCGGAGCGTCGCCCGCGGTGCAGCAGTCGCACTCAGCTTCGCTCGTTGCAAGCCCGGATCGAACGCGTTTGTTCGTCGCTCACCCGGACGCGGACAGCGTGAGCATCATCGACCGCGCGTCGCGCTCCATATTGCACGACATCGTACTGTCCGAGTCGCCGCCGACGCAGGACCCAGTGACGCAGCAGTATGTAACCAGCGTGCAGCCTCGGGCGTTGGCCGCGAGCGCGAGCGGGCGCTGGCTGTACGTGACCGGAGAGCGCTCGGGCGCGCTGTACGCCATCGACGCGACGTCGGGAGTCGTCCGTTCGAAGGTCGCCGTCTGTGCCGAGCCGATCGGCGTATTACTGAGTGCCGACGATCAGGACATCTTCGTTGCCTGCTCACAGGACGACGAAGTCGTCGAGCTCGACTCCGCCACGCTGACGGTAAAAGCCAGCGCGAGCTGCCCGGCGAAGCCTTGGGCGCTAGCGTGGGCAGCCGATGGCGAAACGCTGCTGGTCACGCATTTCTTGGGCGCGGGGATCAGCGTCTTTGGCACGCAACCGCTCGTGCTCCGCACGACCTGGCCCGTGCAGCCTACGCCGTCATCCGGAGATCCAACCGAACCGCACGGCATCGCGCGCGGGCTCTATGACGCGGTGGTGCGCCCCGGAACCAACGAGCTGTGGACCACGCACCTCATGCTCGGTACGGACACCGCTCAACCCCAGCTCGTCTTCAACAATACGGTTTTTCCGGCCGTCTCGCTGTTCGACGAGATGGGCAGCCAACGTTCACGGCTCTCCGTGCAGACCAACGCGCGCGACGGGCAAGCATTCGGCGACGTGGTTTCGGGCCCGCACGCCATCACCTTCTCGGACGACGGTGAGCTCGCGTTCATCGTCGACAGCAACAGTGAGGACGTGCTCATCATCGATGCGGCTGGACGCATCGAGGTCCAACTGGTGCGTCCGCTCCCTGGCCACATGCCTGAAGGAATCGTGTGGCTCGACGGTGAAATCTACGTCCAAGAGCGCAACACCGAAGACATTGCCGTGTTTCGCATCACGAAGGCGGGCGCTCAAGTGTCGGCCGAAGCCGATGGCGCGGCGTTCCAGAGTATCGGCAAAGATCCGATGCCGAGCACTTTGCGCCTGGGGCAGCGCGTCTTTTACTCCGCGAACAGCGGCGACCTGCCCGTGACGCGCGACCATTGGGTCGCGTGCGCGAGCTGTCACCTGGAAGGCCGCAGCGATGCCGTGACTTGGAAGTTCGCACAAGGCCCGCGCGACACGCCCACCAACGCCGGCGGATTGCTGGACACCGGCTTTCTGTTTCGGACAGCGGATCGCACTCG
The DNA here is from genome assembly GCA_035485095.1 of Polyangiaceae bacterium. GTDB lineage: Bacteria > Myxococcota_A > Polyangia > Polyangiales > Polyangiaceae > PMG-095. The sequence goes on from DATHOI010000182.1 coordinate 8,633, forward strand.
AGTGCAGGACTATTTCCGCACCATCAACGTCGAGCAAGGGGGTCACTTCGACGGCGTGACTCCGTCGCAACAACCGCTTCTCGATGCGCTCGCCGACTTCGTCAACTACGCCATCCCAGCGCCGATGCCGCCGACGTGGGATGCGACGCACACCGTGAGCGGCGCGGCCCTCGATCAATTGCGCAGCGCAGGGGCAGCCGTATTCACTCGTGTCGGGTGTACCAATTGCCACTCGGGCCCCGCCAAAACCGACTCCGGGCAAGGCAATGCACTGCTCGATCTGACGGGCTCGGTCGTCTCGACCGCCACTCCGGGCGGGGTGCTCTTACACGACGTCGGAACCTGCGTGACGACCGGCGCGTGGCCGGACGTCGCGCACAACGACATCGACGGCGATCCGAGAGACGGCTGCGCCTTCGACACGCCCGCGCTACGCGGGCTCGCCGACTCAGCACCCTATTTGCACGACGGCAGCGCCGCCACACTCGCTGACGTGCTGCCCTCGATGCTGCAGGCGGTAGCGGCTCCAGGCCAGCCCCCTACAACTCTATCGAGCGACGACCAGCACGCGCTGCTCGAGTACCTGAGGAGCCTGTGATGGTCACGCGTTCGGCGCGCGCTCCGTCGCAGCCTTCGGCGTCAGGGCTCGGCATGACTACTGAAACATCACGTTGTCGATCGTGAAGCTCGCGCTGCACGGCACGAGCTGCCATTGGACCTTTCGCCCCTGGCTTTTTCGGCCCATAATCACGACATTCGCGGGCCGGCGAATGCGACTTTGCCATGACCGACGTTCGTCCACCTCCCGCGGCTCCGCCCTGGGCTGACTCACTGTTCACGGTCGGTGTCACCGGCACGAACGGCAAGACGTCGACGACGGCCATGATCGCGCGCCTGCTCGGCGCGCTGTGCGAGCCCGTGGCCCGCGTCACGACCGTCGGCTCCTTCCTGGCGGAAGAACGCCTGGACGTGCCGGCCCACTACGACGGTTTTCTGGAAACCATGCGCCGCTGCCTCGCCGCCGGCGGGCGCTACGCCGCGGTCGAGCTGACGAGTGAAGCACTGGCGCTCGGGTTCGCCAAAGCATGGCCTTGCCGCGTCGGCGTGTTCACGAACCTGAGCTTGGATCATTCGGACGCGCACGGCTCTGCCGAACATTACTTGGCCAGCAAGGCGCAACTGTTCATGGCGCTGCGCCCGGGCGGTGTTGCGGTATTGAATGCGCGCGACGCAGCCGCCGAGCTCTTGTCCGAAGTGGTGCCGCCTGGCGTCGAGCTCGTGCGTTACGGGTTGCCGTCGCGCGGCGCTGCCTGGGCGGTGGCGGATCTCAGCGCGCACTCGGTGCAGGCGAGTCTCGCCGGAACGCGCTTCGAGCTCGAACCGAGCGAGCGCTTTCCGAAGCTGCCCCATGCCCTAAAAATCCGCGCGATAGGCGAAATTTTCGTCGAAAACGCGCTGGCCGCCCTGGCCGCAGCGCTGGCCGCGGGAGTAGCCGTGGACGACGCCGTCGCTCGCTTGGCTCACGCGGCGCCGCCAGCGGGTCGTTTTCAAGTCGTGCACGAACAGCCCTGCGTCGTCATCGACTATGCGCATACACCGGACGCGCTGGCACGAACGCTCGCGACCGCGCGGCAGCTGTGCGCAGGCCGCTTGAGCGTCGTCTTTGGCGCGGGCGGGCAGCGCGATCGCGCCAAGCGACCCTTGCTCGGCGCCGCAGCGGCCAGCGCCGATCGCGTCGTGCTCACCTCGGACAATCCGCGTGACGAAGAGCCCGCGGCGATCATCGCGCAGATCGCGGCCGGCCTCGCAGGTCATCAGCAGCTGGTGTGTGAAGTGGATCGCGCGCGTGCTATCGAGTTTGCATTGCGCGCGGCTGCCCCGACTGACTTGATCCTGATCGCGGGCAAGGGGCACGAGCAAAGCCAGGAAACTGCCGGCATCCGTCGGCCTTTTTCCGATGAGGCGATCGTGCAGCGAGTGAGCGAATCTGACACTCATACTCGCCACTAGTGGGCACTGAAATATGATATTCCCGCACTGTGTCAGCTTGGCACAGGGCGTGCTTCGTTGCCGGCATGGTCATTGATCGAGCAGGTTTTCTGGTGATGGCGGG
>DATHOI010000183.1:0-9998 GCA_035485095.1 Polyangiaceae bacterium
GATGCGAGCGGCTCGAGCACGGGAGGAACCGCGTCGAACGGCACGTGTCGCGCGGTTGGGGATACGTGTCAGAGCGGTACTGAGTGTTGCTCTGGTGTCTGTGATCCAGCGTCAGGTTGCGTGTCGACCACGACCACTTGCGCGGCGTCTGGTGATGCGTGCAAGGTGGGTACTGATTGCTGCTCACTCAGCTGCGTGGGCGAGAAATGCTCGGCCGCGCAGTGCGTTTCCGACGGCGCAGCGTGCGCGAGCGACGACTCGTGCTGCAGCGGCACTTGTGGCGCAGACAAGACCTGCACGCCGTTGAACGACAGTTGCAAAACCGCTGGCAACACCTGCGCGGGCAACGCAGATTGCTGCTCCGGTCTGTGTGACGCGAGTAAGCACTGCGCGCTCGGGTCGTCGTTTTGCATTCAGCCAGGCGATACCTGCGCGCGTGATGGCGATTGCTGCACCGCGAACTGCGTGATCGCCGCGGCGCACAGCGTCGGTACTTGCGCTCCTCCGCCCACTGGCCCGGCGTACTGCACGAAGGTCGACGGCATGCTCTGTTCGGGTTGCGGTGATTGCTGCAGCCGCCTGTGCGCGCCCGGACCCTCCGGAGTTTCGATTTGCCAGCCCGCGAGCGGTTGCCATGTCACTGGCGATCTGTGCCGAAAGGACAGCGACTGCTGCGGTGGCGATCCCAATAGTGGCTTGCCAGGAGCGGGCAATGGTAGCTGCCACTTGGACGCGAGCGGCAAGATCGGCATCTGCACGAATCCAGTCAACGGTGGCGACACCGCGTGCGATCCCGAAGGCAACGTCTGCCACTACTTGGCGGACCAAAACTACGCGTGCACCAGCTCCTCGGCGCGCTCCGATTGCTGCGGACCGTTGAACCCCAAAGCGCAGATGTGTCAGCTCGACGCGCTCGGAGTGCCGCGTTGTCTTGGTGTCGGCACGTGTCATGCGGCGGGTGACGTTTGCGCCTCGGCTGCAGACTGTTGCGACAACAAGCCATGCGTGCCCGACGACATGGGCGCACTGCACTGCCTCACCGCGGCGTGCGTACCGACCGGAGGCAGTTGCACCATCAATGGCGACTGCTGCCCGGGCGGCCTTTGCAATCGTCCACCGGGATCGACCGTTGGCAGCTGTGCAACGACCGGCGGCGGAGGTACGGGCGGCACGGGAAGCGGCGGCAGCCCGAGCACGGGCGGCTCCAGCGCGGGCGGCAGCCCTGGCGCATGCGCGGAGTATGGACAGATCTGCACCGTCGCCAGCGATTGCTGTAACGGCGTGCCCTGCACGAGTGGGATCTGCACTGAACCGGTCGTGAAGTAGTGCAGCTGAGTCAATCCGGGGCAAGCCAAGCGAGAGCCGTGCGCAAGGCCAAGCTTAGGCTGCGGCGTCTACCTGCCGCACTCGCTCTCTCGAGTGTCCTGGCGGGCGCGTGCGGCAGCTCACACAACGGCAGCGTGCAGTCCGTCGATACCGGGCAAGCCTGCCAGGTCGCGAGCGATTGCTATTCAGGGATCGATGCGGGCAGCTTGTTGGGTGCGCCGATATGTCTCACCCAGGTTCCAAACGGCTATTGCACTCACGGCTGCACCGCCGACACTGACTGTTGCGCGGCTCCGGGTGAGTGCCCTCAGGCACTCGCCGAAGTTTGTGGGCCCTTCGAGTCGACCGGCGAGATGGACTGCTTCTTGAGCTGTGCGGCGGACGTCGTGGGCAAGGCTGGCTTCAGCGACGACACCGCATTCTGTCAAAAATACGGCAACGCAGCATTCATCTGTCGCTCGACTGGCGGAGGTTCGACCAATCGCAAGGTGTGTGTGCCGAACGGATGACGCCGGTTTAGACGATTATCAGGATTGCGCGGGGGGCTTTCTAGAAGATCGCTGGCGCCCGGGCTCGGCCGAAGGATTGAGCCAGCCATCCAACGTTCGCAGCAGCTCCTCGGTGTCGAACGGCTTGAGAAAAAACGCGGCCGCCCCCAATGTTCGCGCGGCTTGCGCAATGCGTATGTCATTGAAAGCGGACATGACGATCAGCGGGGCGGCCGCGGTCGAGCGACGGAACGCGCTCAGAACGTCGAGCCCACTGAAGCCGGGCATCACGACGTCCGTGATGATCGCGTCGTAGCTGAGCGAGCGATCGGCATCCGATGAAGACGCATCGACCAGTAGGTCCAGCATTCTGTCGCCGTCCTCCGCCTCCACGACGACGTACCCCTCGCTGATCAGACGCCGGGCCAGCACCGTGCGAAAGTCCTCGTCGTCTTCCGCCAAGAGGACGCGCGGGCAACGCGGCATCCGTCCTGCGCGCCGTTCCTCTGACTGCCCGATGATTCCTACTATTTCATCGGGCGGCTCGGAGGATGGCGTCAAAGCGAACGCCGCTCGTCGCGCCGATGTTCGTGTGTTCGAGAGCGCCATCGCGACCTCCGATTTTTCAGATGGCCAGAACATCCAAACCGAAAAACGGTCGCGTTTGGACGAGCCACCTATCTTCTCTCCCGTGGGGAGATCGTCAATTGTCATTTTCGCCCCATCGCGATCGGCGCAATCCGCCGATCGTGCGATCGAGCTGCTGCAAAAATGTTACGCGCGTAGCGTAGCGAAGCGTAGGCGCAGGTGCGGTGGAATCGGGCGAAGCCATTGATTGACCGTTCGCTCAGCGCCGCGCAGCGGGTACGCTGAGTCATTCGGTTTGGCACGCTTGGCGGTTCCGACGTGGAACGAGGCACCATGCAAGCATTCAAGGAAAGCGTACTTCTCGTCGATGACGAGCCGCAGATGCTCGTCGCTCTCGAAGACCTGCTGGGGGACGATTTCAAGATCTTCAAGACGGAGTCGGCCGAACAGGCCTTGGAAATGGCTCTGCACGACGACGCGATTGCAGTCGTGATTAGCGATCAACGCATGCCGAAGATGGCAGGCGATGAATTGCTCACCAGGCTCAGCGCGTCGTCGGACGCGAGACGCATTCTGGTCACCGCGTTTGCGGATCTCGCGGCGGTGATTCGCGCAGTCAACAACGGCAAGATCTTCGCCTATGTCACGAAGCCCTGGAATCCGGAGGATTTCCGACAAAAGGTGCGCAAGGCGGCAGAGCATTTTCGTCTAGCCCAAGAGTTGGCGCGCGAACGGCGGCTACAGGACGCGATCTTGAACGGCCTGAACGAAGGCATCATCGCTGCTGATCGCGCGGGCAAATGCCTGCTCTTCAATCCAAGGGCACAGAAGATCCTCGGTGCAGGCCCGTGCGACGTCGAGCCCCAGACGTGGGCGCAACACTATGGCGTGTTCGCGGCGAACCGCGTTGATCTCCTCGCGCCGGGGGACAACCCCTTGATGCGTGCAATGCTCGGCGAAGATGGCACCGAGGTGGAAGCATTCGTGCAGAATGAGAATGTGCCCGGCTCAATCTTGTCGATGACCGGAACCCCGCTCGGTGGCAGCAACGACGCCCTGGGAGGGGTGGCCGTGCTCAGGGACATCACGGAACAACGAGAGCTCGAAGCGCAGCTCAGACAGTCTCAAAAGATGGATGCGATCGGGCGCCTTGCCGGTGGCGTGGCCCATGATTTCAACAACCTCTTGGTCGTCATCCAAAGCTATACGGCTTTGGTGCGCGAGGCGCTTCCGGACGGTGACTCGAAGCGTGAAGACCTTGACGAGGTGCTGGCCGCGTCGCGACGTGCAGCGATGTTGACCAAGCAGCTGTTGGCGTTCAGTCGCAGTGAAGTCATCCAGCCGACCTCCCTTGACCTGAACGGTGTCGTTGCGCGAATCGAGAAGATGCTGGGCAGGATCATCGGAGAGGATATCGAGCTTTTGACCGAGCTCGCTCCGACGCTGGGCGTGATTCGGGCGGATGCCGCACAGCTCGAGCAGATCATCTTGAATTTGGCGATCAATGCGCGTGACGCGATGCCTGGCGGCGGGCGCCTGACGATTGGGACGCAAAACGTCACGCTCGCTCCGGACTACGCAACACGCGCCAGCATCCGCCCGGGAGATTTCGTGCTGCTAGCGGTCACCGACACCGGGAGCGGGATGAACGCCGACACGCAGCGGCGTATCTTCGAGCCGTTCTTCACCACCAAAGAGGTCGGCAAGGGTACCGGTCTCGGGCTTTCCACCGTGTATGGGATCGTTCAGCAGAGCGCGGGACACATTCGCGTGCAGAGCGACCTAGGGCGCGGGACGATATTCAAGATCTACTTTCCGCGGCTCGGTGGCGCTGTGAGCGAACCTGCATCTCAGCCGCTGAGCGTTGCCGCACGTTCTGCCTCAGGCACGATCCTGCTCGTCGAGGATGACCCGGCCGTGCGCCAGATCGCCGTGAGAATCTTGCGCAATCGCGGTTACACGGTGCTGGAGGCGCGAAGCCCTGGCGAGGCGCGCACACAATGCATCGTGCATGGTCCTAGCGTCGACTTGTTATTGACCGACGTGGTCATGCCTGGGTGCTCTGGTCCGCAGCTCGCGCGCGAGCTGGTTCAGAAGCATCCGCGGGTGCAAGTCCTGTTCATGTCCGGTTATCCTGGAGGAGCGAACGTTGGCGACGGCGCGCTCGTGCCGGGCTCCCACTACATCGAAAAGCCGTTCTCGCCTGCCGCGCTAGCCGAAAAGGTCAGCGCGATCCTCAGCCCCCTCAACTGAGACGGCGGCGTGCGAGAATCTGCGGACGAGGGCAACTGTTTCACAATGCCCCGATTGCCCAGAGCCGCATGTCGCTCAGCAAAGGAAGAAGGCGGCTGGCGGATCTCGCCGCATCGAGCTTCGGGCTGGCAAAACACCTTCTGAACATCGACGCCGCTTGCCGATTCAAAAGTTTGCAACGCTTGCCACATTCACCCACTGCATCAGACTCGCTCCGACTCTTGTGAAACACGAAGAGCACTCATCGTTGACAATCTTTTTGGAGTCAGTCATTCATAGTCACGTAGCATCGACGTGATCGAAACACTGATTCGATCAACAGCGTCGAGAGCGAAAGGTGGATGATGAGCGCAAAGCAGTTGCTCTTGTTCGCGGTCGCGTGCACCGGCGCTTGGGGCTGCGGTGCGAGTAGCGACGAGCCGGTGGCCAAGGTCGATGAGGCCGTGCACAGCGCCGAGGCGCCAGTCGGCTTGAGCCTCTTCTTTCAAAATGGACAAGCGACACCGTTGAAGTCGCTGGGCAACCCGCCTCGCTATCTACAAGAGATCGACATCACGGAATCCGTCCCTACGGCGACCGATCAAGGCATCGCGCCACTCATCGCGAGCGCAGCGGTTCGCGATCTGGATTGGCGCGGAGTCGAGCAAGTGGAGGAGATTTGGATTCCGAGCCTCGACGGCACCTTCACCCGCGAGCACTATTATCGGAACGCCCGCTGGATGGAGCGTTCCTCCTCGTTCTCGGTGATCGCCCTTGACGCCCACGGGCATGAAGTCGGGCCGGCACTCGTGGCTCATGCCGGAAGCGACGACCAGCGGAGGCCGGAAGACGACGGCTTCACGCGGCGCTTCTCAGCGCGCCAAATCGCAACCGGATGCGTGAGCATCGGAAATTGCGCCGCGGCAACGTTCACTACCGAGGCGCTGATCCAATTTCGCGACGCGCTGCATCCGGAGCTCGACGCACGCACGATTCCGGCCTCCGCGACTGCACTGCGGCTCACGTTCGATCAGCTTCCGCGAAGTCACTATGATGTTGGCTTGACGCGGCTGGCCAGCGGTAGCCTGCCGTTCGGCTACGGCTTCACCGTGAGCCTCACACCCGTGGGCACTCCGGCAAATGGCAGTTTCTACGTACCGGGTGAGACCGCGTCTTTCAGAGTCACCTTCCGCGACGGACAAGGCAATCGTCTGCAGCCACAGGGCTCGCTACCGACCTATGCGGCGGTTCTGTCCGGTCAAGACCCGAGCGGTTTGCGTTACTTGAATCTAGAGCTGCAGACTCGGCTTTACTACGCGCTCAAGCATCGGGAATCGAACCTACTGCTGGTGCTCTCCGGGCCGACGGACAAGCTCAAGACACCGGCCACCGTGGTCGATCCGAATCTGCTCTTTTTGCCACAGGTGCCTTTTGCAACACCCGCCGTCGATGGTTTCACTGCCATCGGCGCAACGATTCCGTCAGCTGCGATTACGTTCGGCGGCATCACGGACCCTTCGTTGTGGGATCTGCCGGTGTCCGACGTCGTAACGTTCACGATCCCAGCGGACGCTGCGCCAGGTACGTACGTGGGCGCCGTGAAGGCACGCCGCGAGTTTGCTGGAGAAGCGTTGAACCGCGCCGGCTCTGTGGACATCCAAATCGGACAAGCACAGCCCACGACCTTCGTTCCGACGACCGCATGCACGAGCTGCCACTCGGCGGAACGCACTCAATTTACGACGATCCTGCACGGTATCGGCGACCGCCGCGCCTGCTTTGGTTGCCATTCTTCCCTCGGGATCGAATTCGACAACGTGCTGGATATCCGCGTGCACACGATCCACGATCGGTCCAATCGCTTTGGTGCCAATGTCCGCAACTGTTCAAATTGCCATCTGGCGACTCCCGATGGCCCCGCCCGCGGCCTGCTGCCGCTCTGGGCGCACTAGCCGCCATACCTTCAACTTTGCTGGGGTGTCAGTCGATCCGCGGCTCATCCGCGCTTCAAGCTGGCTAGTCCCGCCACGCAGGTGACGCTTGACGCTCACGGCGCGATGATGATGATAGGGGAGTACCATGGCCCGACTAGGAGGGGATAAGCCGAGCTGGGCGATCACCAAGGTGGCCGCGTCAGGCACCATTTGGTTGCGCTTCGTCGGTCCGACTCGCTCGTCGGAAACCGCGGACTTCATCAACGCCCTCAATGAAATGATGCCGGAAGAGGACGCGAAGGTCATCTTCGACTTGCGCGAGCTGGATGGGCACAACCCCGACACTAAAGAACCCATCAAGACTTGGCTCCGGGAAAATAGATCGCGAATCGACACGGTCACCGTAATAGTGCCGAAATCGGGGGCGATCTTGAAGATGGTCACCGCGGTCATTAGCCTGGCGACCGGCGTCAAGATCCAGATCCGTGACGATATGGATGAGGACGCTTCGGTCGCGAACCTGTAGCGCGCGCAGCCCGTGCGAGCATCCTGTAAGCTCATCGGCTCGATCGAGCGAATCAATGAAGAGCGAGCGAAAGAGCGGCGACGCGGAGAGCGAGCTGAGCCGGAAGGAGCTGGTGCGCCGATGCGAGGAGCTGCAGCTGATCGTCGATGCCATCCCGGCGTTCGTGTTCTACAAGGACACGGAGAATGGGATTTTGCGCGTGAATCGCGCGGTCGCCGATTCCTTGGGTGTGACGGCGGAGGCGCTCTCGAATACCCCGACGGTGCGCTGGTATCCCGAGCAAGCGTCTGAATACTACCGTGATGACCTGGAGGTCATCACCTCCGGTAAGCCGAAGCTCGGCATCGTCGAGAGCATCAGCTTGCCGCAGCTCGGCAAGCGCTGGTTCGAAACCGCGAAGCTGCCGCAATTCGACGCACAGGGCCGGGTCATCGGCATCGTCGTCGTTTCCCAGGACATCACGGATCGCAAGCAGCTCGAGGACCGGCTGCTGCAAGCCCAGAAGCTCGAGAGCATCGGACGGCTGGCGGGAGGAGTCGCGCACGACTTCAACAACTTGCTGACTAGCATCTTCGGTCTCATCGCCGTCGCGCAACGTGAAGTCCCCGCGGGCTCGATGGCGCACGAGTACCTGGCACTCTTGAACCTCGCCGCCGAGGGCGGCGCGAACCTGACCAAACAGCTTCTGGCATTCGCTCGCCGTCAGATCATCGAGCCACAGGTGATCGACCTGAACGCGCTCGTGCTCGAAACTTCGAACCTGCTGCAGCGTGTGCTCGGTGAGGACATCGACGTGAGTGTCGCTCTCTCGTCGCACGGGCTGAGGGTCAAGGCGGACGCCAATCAGGTCTCTCAACTGCTCTTGAATTTGGCTCTGAACGCGCGTGACGCGATGCCGCGCGGAGGCACGCTCTCGTTTCAGACGGCCCAGCTCGAAATCGACGAAGGGTTGCTCCGCTCGCTGCCTGACGCGACGGCGGGCAACTACGCGGTGCTCACCGTGCGAGATACGGGCGAAGGTTTGAGCGAAGAAGCAAAGGCACATCTGTTCGAGCCCTTCTTTACGACCAAGGATTTCGGCAAGGGGACCGGACTCGGCCTTGCGATGTGTTACGGCATCGTCAAGCAGAACGGCGGGCACATCAGCGTCGAGAGCAAGCTGGGTTCTGGGACTGCGTTCAGCATCTACCTGCCGGAGGTCGACGCGCCCGCGGACGCGGCGCCGTCGCCGCGCAGCAGTGTCCCGGTTCAAACAGGCACGGAGACGCTTCTTTTCGCCGAGGACGACGATCTCGTGCGTCACCTGGCGGTGACGGAGCTATCGAGTCACGGCTATCGCTTGATCGTGGCGTCGAACGGCGAGGAGGCGCTCAAAGCCGCGGAGGAGCACCCCGGCGATATCCATCTTCTGATCACGGACGTGATCATGCCGAAGATGGGCGGACTCGAGCTGGCGCGGAAGTTTCGCAAAACACGGCTGCATGCTCCGGTGCTCTACATTTCCGGCTACACCCACGAAGCGCTGACCGACGGCGCTCACCTGCTGCGGAAACCCTTCGCACAGGAAGCGCTCTTGGCACGCGTCCGCGCCATCCTCGACGCGAATACCACATCTTGACGGGCATTCGGGCTTTTGAACGGAGCGTGAAAGCGGCGACCGCTCTAGGGCTCCTCGCGAATCAAGATCTTCATGCCGGCGGCGAGGGCAACTGCCGGGACGACCGCTTTCAGAAGCGTCCCCGGCTTTGGCACGATAACCGTCAGCTCCAAAATCGCTAGTTTGTACTTCAGGAGCCAGGCCTTCATTGGCTCTCTGATTTCGGAATTGTACCCGCCCAGCTCGCGCAGATCGAACACGAGCCGCGCGCTCGATGCTGGCATGACGGCCGCGAGCGCGTCGATGAACGCCGAAATTTCGCTGCTGGGGGTCGGTCCCACGAACCTCGAGTAGATGACCCCGTCCGCTGTTACGCTGATGTGCCAACTGGGTGTCCCGCTGGCATCCATTCGCGGTCGATAGTGCCCGATCCGTTACCGAGCTGCAACCCGCGGCAGACGCGGGAGGAATCGTTCCGCGCGTCGCTCTGCGACTCAGCGTGCGAAAAGACCGGGACGTTCCTGTACGTAGCCGACTGACACGAGCGTGATGAGACCACTTGGATGAACGCAGAGCACCACCGGGGAAGTCTGAACGCTGCTGCCGTCAGTGGTTCGCCGTTCGCGTCGTCTGAGGGTCGAGTCGGGCTGCACATTTAATCCTTCGTTGAGCCTGAGGCGTCATAGCGCGTGACGCCGTCACGGAGCGGTCATGTGCCGTCACGATCTGCAGTCACGATCGTGAGGTTCGTTGCTGCATCACGCGCCACACTCTGCGCGCGCAGCCACTGACGCACAGCGGCAGCGCTCCAATCGTGCGCGCACACTCGAGAGCTCGCGTGCGCGCACGAAGGATTCTGATAGAGTGGCTCGTCGCTCCGCACTCAGCGATGACACTGATCGTGCAGACGAGGCCCCCGCGAGCGTGTATTCGCACGAGCCCGTTGCCAGATAGGAACGCGTGCGTTGACGACAATTGACAATCAATGTTGGTTCCTGGCCGCCGCCTGCGCGTTCACGCTCGGTATGCCCTTGCGCGCATGGGCGGAAGGTCGAGCGCGCGCGGCAACAACTCCTTCGGGGCGGGGCGGTGGCTCCCTCGCGCAAGCTCGAGCGAGGAGCGCGCACTCGGCGGTTCGCGCACCGCAAATCGCTGTTCTTTCGGGTCAACGGCACCGCTCCGTCGTGTTGCTCGCTTCTAACTCGCCGCTCGCTAGGCAGAATGTTCCGCTGGCGCCGCCCGCCGTGCACATCACCACGGTGAGCTCGCGCGCATCAATTCCATCTCGCGCCGCCGCGAGCACGCCA
>DATHOI010000184.1:0-5251 GCA_035485095.1 Polyangiaceae bacterium
CTTGAAGCTCGGCTCTAGAAAACGCACCTCGAACACGCGCAGCTCGCGGGTGTCCGCTTCCACGACCCGCGTGACACGACCAAGCGGCAAGCCAAACAGCAGCGGAACGGCACTGAGCTCCGCCTCACGCGCGAGTGAGCACAAGCCGTCCCTTTCATGGGCAGCGTCCTCACGATTGCGAATCCCACCTTGCCAGAGTCCCGGTCCGGTGCGCAGCGTGCGCCAGCGCTCGGTCCAAACTTGGTCTCCTCCGAACTGATCGAGACGACGGAACGCCTGCGCTGGGCCGTCGGCACCGCGCAGCACGTGCGTCCACACGCCCAGGTTGTCCGCGTCGACGATGTGCGGCGTGGTCTTCAGAATCGCTTCACGACCCCAGCGCGACGCGAATGCGACGAGCGCTGCATGCCACAGCTCGATGGGCATGAGCCGTGTTTCGTCGCTGAGATAGTCTCGGTCGAGCTTCGTGCGGAGCAAGAACGCGTCCGCCTCTGCTGGGCCGTGCTCAGTCTGCACATAGGCATACAGACTCTTGATCCGCGAAGCGGTCGTCTGTCCCCCGCTGCCAGCGCGACGTTGCACGGTACCAAAATCCTAGTAGCTACCAGGGGCACGTCAAGCTCCCTCGCCGTAGGCACCGCGCCCACTGTGTGTGCGTCGTTCGTCGACGCGCTGCCATGTGCTCTTGGGCGCCTGTGCGTTTCACGGAGAATTCCGCACATTGGTAGCGCTATGACTTGGCGCGCGACGCCGCGTGCGGGGGTGGTGTCACGGTACTTCAGTGCGCGTTGAGGCGTGTTTTTCAGGTCGCCGCGGGAAGCAATTCATCACCCCAATGCTATAGTAGGCAGAGACATGTTCGCTGGTGTTCCTCCCAAGCGGCCTCGCTCGGCACCTGTTGCCCTGGCGTTGGCATTGCTAGTCGGCGCCGGCCTCCTGCTGCGTAGCCCAGTCGCGGCCAATGCCGGTCCATTGGGCGTCATCGAGGGGCAAACCCTCGACGTAGGAGCGGACAAGCTGGACGTGGACATCGAGAAGGGCACGGCGCTGCTCGAGGGCCACGTCCAAGCAACCCTCGGTGACATGCACGTGGACTGCTCGCGCATCGAGCTCAAGTACGACGAAGCTCCCAAGGTGCGCTGGGCCAAGGGCAGTGGTGGAGTCACCGCCAAGCTCAAGGGCATCGAAGCAACCGCCTCACAGTTCGAGGTGGATGTTGCACATCGCACCATCAAGTTGAGTGGCTCGGTGAAGCTCAGCCGTGGTCGAGGTTGGGTCACTGCTGATAGCGCAGCGATCGACATCAACACGCGCAAGGTGACTCTCGAGGACGTGAAGGGCTCCATTCCGGTTCAGGCGCCCGAGCGCTGAGCACACATCGCGAGTAGTCAGCGCTGCGCGCGCTGCTCAGGTGTGTGGCAAGTTTGAATCCGTCGGCTTGGTGGCCGAAATTCAGGCTTATTTCTAGGGCCCGCTTTTTGCTTTCAGTGCTAGACTGGCTTCCGACTGGGGTTTCTGGAGAACAACTCCAGTTAGGACGCCATGGAAATCAAGCAGCAACTCCGCCTATCGCAGCAGCTCGTGATGACACCACAGCTGCAGCAGGCCATTCGCCTGCTCCAGCTCTCGCGTCTCGAGCTGGTCGACGAAGTGCGGAAAGAGCTCGACAATAATCCGGTCCTCTCGGATGAAGAGCCCGCCGAGCGCACGCGCAATACACCAGGTGAGGTTCGCACCGTCAGCGACCAAATGCCGGGTGAGGACCGCGACTATCCGCGCGCCGACCAGAAGGTGACGGAGAAGGTCACGCGCGAGGTCGACTGGGAGAAGTTTCTCGAAAATCGCACGCAGCAGCAGTCGCCGTCGGCGAGCGGGCGCAGCGGGTTTGAAGATCTGCCGCCGATCGAACAGAACCTGACCAAACCCGGCAGCCTGCAGGATCACTTACTCTGGCAGTTGCAGATGAGTGATTTCGCCGATTCAGAGCGGCGTTTCGCCGAGCTCGTGATCGGGAACTTAGATGAAAAGGGTTACCTCGATTTAGAGGGCATCGAGCGAACCGACGGCACACGCACCCCCGATCTGACGGTGGAGGATCTCGCGACCGAGGCCGGGCTGCACCTGGATGACGTCCCGCTCGTTTTGGAGATGATTCAGGCGTTCGATCCGATCGGAGTCGGCGCGCGTGATTTGCGGGAGTGCTTGCTGATCCAAGCGCGCGTCGCCGGTTACGAGGACGGCGACTTCGAGCTCGAGATCATCAAGAATCATCTGCAGCACCTCGAGAAACACAACTATCAAGCCATCGCGCGGGAGATGAAAATCCCTCTCGAGGACGTGTACGAGGCGGCCAAGACGATTCAAGAGTTCGAGAGCCGTCCGGCGCGCAATTTCACGGACACCGACGACCGTACGATCGGCATCACGCCCGACGTGTACGTGATCAAAGACGCGGGCGAATTCGTGGTGCTGGACAACGACCGCGGCGTGCAACGCTTGTTCATCAACGAAGCGCTCACGAAGCGCCTGATGAAGGACCCGACCGCCAAGGAATTCATCGGTGAGAAATTGCGCAACGCGCAGTGGCTGATTCGCGCCATCGAGCAGCGCCGCAAGACCATCATCCGCGTTGCCGAGTGCATCGTCGAAAAGCAGCGTGATTTCTTCGAAAAGGGCGTGGCTCACTTGAAGCCGATGATTTTGCGCGACGTGGCCGAAGCCGTCGGCATGCATGAATCGACGATCTCGCGCGTGACGACGAACAAGTACATGCACACGCCGCAGGGCCTGTTCGAGCTGAAGTACTTTTTCAACTCCAGCATCCGCCGCGTGGGCGAAGAAGACATCGCCAGCGAGAGCGTCAAGCAAGCCATCAAGAAGCTGATCGACGAAGAGGATAAATCGAACCCCGTCAGCGATCAGGCCATCGTGGAGATGCTCGAGAAGAACGACGGCATCAAGATCGCGCGCCGAACGGTCGCCAAGTATCGCGAGATGCTCGGGATACTGGCGTCGTCGAAGCGCAAACGCCTGTTTTAGTCTCGGCCATGCGAGCCGCTTGATTGCGGGTCGCGAAGCGCGTCGAGGCCGTCCTAGCCTTCGGCGTTGCGTTCATGCCGTGCGTGAGCGCCCGAGACCGCGAATCGGCCAAGCGTCGAAGGCCTCTTCGGGAATGGCCGCGAGCGCAGCCCGAGAAGGCTCAGCGCGCCTCGCTGCTTTGGCGGTGCCATTGCGCTCCGCGCTGGAGCTCGCGCGGCTCACGGATTCCGACGCCGAAGGCTGTGCCGCAGCGCGCCGCAACGCGTGACCATTAAAACCGGCGAAAAGGCGGACATCCCCGAGCAACCTTTGGAAGCCGCGTTCCGGCTCGCTTCCCGCGTCTCAGTTCGGCTAAAGTAGCCCCGAAGGCCCAGCCTTTTTCAGGAGAGCTCATGAACGTCAGTATCACCTTCCGGCATGTAGACCCGAGCGACGCGCTCAAACGTTACTCCGAGGAGAAGATCGCGAAGCTGCAGAAGTTCTTACGTCAGCCCATGACCGCGAAAGTGACGCTGTCTCTCGATCGCTTGAAGCAAGTCGCCGAAGTGCGCATCTCGAGCGGTGGCGAGCACCTGGAGGCCAAGGAGGCGACCAATGACATGTACGCCTCGATCGACGTCGTGCTCGGTAAGCTCGAACGTCAGATCCGCGGCAGCAAGGGCGCGGCCAAAGCCAAGGTGCGCGGCGGTGAAACCGTACGCAAGGCCAAGGCGACGCGCGTTCCGGATCTCGAGGTCGAAGCAGCTCCTCGGGTCAAGAGTGCGGCCAAGCTAGTCAAAAAGGCCGCGAAGAAACGCCTGGCGAAAGCCAAAGGCTGAGCGGCACGGATGCATCATGCGACTCTGTGACATCCTGACAATCGACCGCATCCTCGTCGATGCGGAGGGCACGCTGATCTCGAGCAAGGACATTGCTCTCAAGAAGCTGGCTGAGCTCCTGTCGCCAGCCGTCGGCGTGCCTCAAGCGGAGGTCGAAGACCTCTTGCTCGAGCGCGAGCGCCTACAAAGCACGGGTATCGGCGACGGTGTCGCGATCCCGCACACGGCGCTCGACCACGCCGAGCAGCAGGCTGCAGCGCTGATCTTGTGCTCGCGCGGCATCGAATTCGAGGCCATCGACGGCAAGAAGGTGAACATCGTGTTCGGCGTCGTTGGTCCCAAGCGCGCCACCGGCGAGCATCTGCGCACCCTGGCGCGGATCTCTCGGCTTCTGCGCGACGACAGCACTCGCTCACGCATGGTGGGTGCTTCGAGTCGAGAAGAGGTGTACGGCCTCATCGCAGCTCACGACGCGAGCGAGAAGTAAGCGTGTACTCGGAGCCCCCGTCTCAACTCCCGCACGGGGTGAGCGTGCGGACTCTGCTCGACGACCCAGCGCTCGCTTTGAACGTGCGCTTGGTCGGCGGTGCCGGGGGGCTCGAGAGAGAGATTCGTCATCCGCGGATTCAGAAGTCGGGCCTCGCGCTGGTCGGCCACGTTCACGGTGTCGTCCCGAGCCGCATTCAAGTGCTCGGCGAGACGGAGATCAGCTACGCGGAGTCGTTGTCCCCCGAGGCACAACAGCGCGCCGCTGAGGTGTTTTTCTCCCTCGGCGTGTGCTGCGTCATGGTCACGCGCGGCGTGGACCCGCCACGCGCATTCTGCGACGCCGCGGAGCGCACCGCGACGCCACTCGTGGTCTGCGCGGAGCGCTCCTCGGCGGTGATTACCGCCGTGCACACCTTGCTCGACGAACAGCTCGCGCCCCGCTCGCGGGTTCACGGTGTGCTCGTGGACGTCTTCGAGGTGGGGGTGCTCCTGCTCGGCAAGAGCGGGATTGGAAAGAGCGAGTGCGCTCTCGAGCTCGTGATGCGCGGCCACCGCCTGGTCGCAGACGACGTCATCGAGTGCGATTTTCGCCCGCCCGGGATGGTCTTCGGGCAACCCGCAGCATTGCTTCGGCATCACATCGAGGTGCGCGGTCTCGGTATCCTGAACATCAAGGATTTGTTCGGCGTGACCGCGATTCGCGAGCGCAAACGCCTCGATCTGATCGTCGAGCTGCAACTTTGGCAGTCCGACGCGCCGTACGATCGCATCGGCCTCGAGGATCGCCATCGCGAGCTGCTCGGCGTGCCGATTCGAGAGGTCGTGTTGCCCGTGCGACCAGGGCGCAACATGAGCTCGATCATCGAGATTGCCGCGCGCAACGAGCTCCTGCGCCAAGCCGGTCA
>DATHOI010000185.1:0-3031 GCA_035485095.1 Polyangiaceae bacterium
CGCGGACTGACCTCACCCGGGCACACGCGAATGATGTCCTCGTAGATCTCGATCGCGCGCGGGTACAAGCCGAGCCGAAAGTAGACCACGCCCAAGAGACCTTGGCCCTCGATGTCCTGGGGTTGGACGCGCAGCGCAAGCTCGAGCTCCTCCTTCGCCTCGCTGATGCAGTTGTCTTGCAGGAGCTCGCTGCCACGGTACAGGTGGAACAGGAAGTCTTCGCCGTCGAAGTTGGACGACGGCGGCGCCTCGGAATCGTGCTGATTGCGACGCACCGTCGTGGGAGGCGGCGCAGTTGGCGCAAAGCTCGGCCGGCGCGGTGGCGTGGTGGGGGCAAAGCTCGGCCGGCGCGAAGGCGAGCCGCGCTCGAAGCCTCCCGAGTCGTCACCGAATTCCGCCATGCCGCTACCTTAGCAGGTTGCCCAGCCGGACATCGAGCTTCAGACGAGCGTCCCCTTCGTCGAAGGTACGCCGGCAGCGCGCGGATCGATCTCGGTCGCCATGCGCAACGCCTTGGCGAACGCTTTGAACGAGATCTCGACGATGTGGTGCAGGTTCTGGCCTTCGTGCAGCACGACGTGCAGGTTGGCCTGCGCGGTGCGCGCGAACGCCTCGAAAAATACCTCGGCCAGCTCCACGTCCCAAGTCCCGATTTTCGCCTTGGGTAGCGGAACCCTCCATACGAAAAACGGACGTCCCGACAAATCGAGGGCAGCCGTCACCAGCGCTTCGTCCATGGGCAACGTCGCCGAGCCGTAGCGGCGGATGCCTTTGCGATCACCCAGCGCGTCGAGCACGGCTTTCCCGAGCACGATGCCGATGTCCTCGGTCGTGTGGTGACCGTCGATCTCGACATCGCCCTCCGCGAGCACGGAGAGGTCGATCGCGCCGTGACGGGCGATTTGGTCGAGCATGTGACTCAAGAAGGGTAAAGGCGTGTTGATCGACGAGACACCCGTCCCGTCGAGGTTCACCTCGACTCGGATCTTGGTCTCCTTCGTCTCGCGTTCCACCGTGGCGATGCGCGCGGTCATTTCAGTTCCTCGACTTTCCAAGCTCCATGCTCGCGGACGAGCTCAATCGTGCCGCCCGCGCCGTACGCGAGCGTTGCGCGCTCACCCACGACCTCGAAGCGAGCCGTAGGCAAGGCGGCCTTGAGCGCCTCGGTGAGCCGCGCCATGTCCTGCTTTTGTTCGCCCTCCCAGGCTGCGCGGAGCTGCGCCTCGCCAAGACCTTCACGCTGAGCATCCGGGACAAACCGCAACAAGATGTCGTAGCGCTTGTTGTCCACGGCGCGCACGAAGGCGGCCGCGGCGGTCTCCGGCGTCGCCTGGTTGTAGAGATCGATCGCCGAACCATCGACGCGCCATGCGCCCGATTCATAGACTAGGAGCAACGGCTCGCCGTCTGCGCCCGCCACCTTGGCCGTGACGCGAGGAGGCCCTGAGCGCGGGCGGCTCAAAGCACGAACGAGCTCTTGAGCTTGCTCAGGATTTTCCTGAATCATGCGTTTGAACTGTTCGAAAGGAATCGTCTTTTTTGCATCATCGCTGAGCAGAGCGTAGGCATCGGCCAGGTGTCCGCGCTGAACGGCTCGCGAGTAGGCGGCCAGCACGTCCTCCGGGTTCCCCGGGCTCGCGCTGACGCAGCCGAGCTGCAGCGGCAGTACCGCGAGCGCGAGGCTCAGGGTCACCAGACGGGCCGAACGCGACATGTTTTGGGGGGATACCACAGGCCCGCGAACACCGCGACTTAGCTCCATGCTGGGCGTTGCCCGGCAAAAAGAACTCGGGGCGAGGCTTGCCAGCGTGTCTGCTGGACGTCTTGGGTATCCGTATTACTGTGGAAACATGCGTGGTGCCCCAAAACCGAGCAAGCCAGAGCAGCTGGCGATCCTGCCGCTCCGCAACTCGGTTCTCTTCCCGATGTCGGTCGTGCCGATCAACGTGGGCCGCCCGCGTAGCGTCCGCCTCGTCGAGGAGCTGCTCGGTCAGGACAGCGCGATGGTCGGGGTGCTCACTCAGAAGAGCTCGGAGACCGTCGAGCCCGCGTTCGGGGATCTGTACGAGATCGGCACGCTCGCGCGCGTCGTGAAGGTGATCCGACTCGGTCCGTCCAACTACAGCGTCGTGCTGAACGGGCTCGGTCGCTTCCAGCTGCACCAGACGCACGGCCTCGAACCGTACATGCGAGCCGACGTCGAGCGCATCATCGAGCCGGGGGAGCCCGCACCCGACCTGCATCAGTTGGGTCAAAAACTACGTGAGAATACCCGAGAAGTGTTGGCCTTAATGCCCAACCTTCCCAAAGAGACCGCGAGCATTCTGGACAACGTTCGGGAGCCGGGCGCGCTCGCCGATCTGATCGCCTCGAACTTCCCGGAGGAGCAAGCGAGCATCCACGTCCGGCAGCGCGTGCTCGAAGCATTCGACGTGAAGCAGCGCGTGGAGTTGGTGCTGGGCATGGTGATGCGCCAACTCGAGGTGCTCAAGGTCAAGGACGAGATCTCGACCTTGGTGCACACGGAGATGAGCCGCTCGCAGCGCGACTACGTGCTCCGCCAGCAGATGCGAAACATCCGCGAAGAGCTCGGTGAAGCCGCGGACGACGACGAGGTTGAGCAGCTCCGGGAACGCATCGCGCGCGCCGATCTGCCCTTGGAGGCCGAAAAGACGGCGCGCAAGCAGCTCGGGCGTCTGAGCGGGATGCAGCCGCAATCGGCCGAATATCAGGTGACACGCACGTACGTGGAGTGGCTCGCGGACCTGCCTTGGGCGCGCACCACTCCGGACCGCGTCGACGTGCGCGAGGTTCGGCGCTGCCTGGACGAAGATCACTACGGGCTCGAGCAGGTCAAAAAGCGGATCGTCGAATACTCCGCGATTCGCCAACTGCGCCGCGACAAGAAGGGGCCGATACTACTGTTCGTGGGTCCGCCCGGCGTCGGTAAGACATCGCTCGGTCGCTCCATCGCGCGGGCCATGGGGCGCCGCTACGGGCGCATCTCGCTCGGCGGCGTGCGCGACGAGGC
>DATHOI010000186.1:0-2443 GCA_035485095.1 Polyangiaceae bacterium
AGTAGCGCCGGCGCCAGGCCCCGCACTCGCCGCGCAAGGCGCGCCGCAACCCGGCACTGCGCTCGCGCCGCAACATCCGGGTCAACCTGCACCTTCACCGGCGGCGCAAGGCGACCGCGCGTCGAACCCGACGCCACGACCGAAGCACAAGACCGTCGTCGGCCAGATCCAAATGGCCCAGACGAGCCAGGGTCAGAAGAGCATCGGTCGCACGCCCGAGAACGACATTCAGATCCCGCATCCGCAGGTCTCGAGCCGCCACGCCGTGTTGCACGTGCAAGGCGGCCAGTTGTTCATCGAGGACAAAGGCAGCGCGAATGGCACGTACGTGCGCGGCCAGCGCATCCCGGCCAATCAGCGCGTCCCGGTGCAAAACGGCGAAAAAGTCCTGATTGGCCCGATGCCGCTCTTGCTCCAGGTCGCGGGCGGCGAGGTCGCGGTCGTCGTCGAGGACGCGGCGCACTGGGAAGGCCGCCCGCTGTACGAGATCGAAGCCTGGGATCTCTTGATGCAGGTTCCGGATCGCGACAACCCCGGCGAGCTCAAGACCCTGCTCGACCACGTCAGCTTCAAGGCGCTGCCGGGCGATCTGATCGCGCTGATGGGCCCGAGCGGCGCGGGCAAGACGACGCTGCTTCTCACCCTCAACGGTTATCTGCCGCCGTCCGGCGGCCAAGTGCGGATCAATGGCGAAGACCTGTACGCCATCTACGACGCGCTCCGCGGCTCCATCGGCTACGTGCCGCAAGACGACATCGTGCACCCCGAGCTCACGGTTTGGGAAGCCGTGCGCTACAGCGCAAAATTCCGGCTGCCGCCCGACTACTCCGAGGAGGAAATCGAGCGCCGCGTGCAAACCACACTCGCTCAGCTCGGTCTGGAAAACGTCGCGCATTTGCAGATCGGCAGGCCCGAAAAGAAGATCCTCTCGGGCGGTCAGCGCAAGCGCGTCAACATCGCGATGGAGCTGGTCACCGACCCGGTGATCATGTTCCTCGACGAGCCGACCAGCGGTCTTGCCGCGGACGATACAGCGGCGCTCGTGCAACTCTTGGCCGAGCTCGCCAAGCAGACCGGCAAGACCATCATCACCACCATCCACCAGCCCGCCAAGGACGAATTCGAGAAATTCAACTTGGTGCTGACGCTCGGCCCGGGAGGTTTGCTCACGTTTTACGGCTCGCCCCACGACGGCTACCGCTTCTTCGGCTCATGGCTCGAGCGCCAACACAAACCGAACACGGTCGACAACCCGCGCGACATGTTCGACATGCTGAACCTGCGCGAGCGGCCGATCTTCGACGCGATGCGCGCGCAGAACCCGAACGCGCCGCGCTACGCCGCGCGCGCGCAAGCGGCGCGCGAATGGAATGCGGAATACCTCAACCCGCAAAACCCCGTCTTTCAGAAGATGTTCTCGGGCCGGCGCGCGGTCGGCACGCCGACCGATCAACGGGGCGTGCCTGGCGGGCGTGGCGGCACGACTGGCCAATTTTCCCTACTGTTCGGCCGCTACTTCAAAGTGAAAATGCGGGACGTGGGCGGTACGGCGATCATGCTCTTGCAAGCACCGATCATCGGCGTGCTCTTGGCGCTGGTGTTCGGAGGGCAGAAAGACGCAATTCCGTATTGGTGTTTGGGTGCACTGCAAGAGCTGGCACGCAAATCCGGCGGCGTCGGCGACGGGCTCACCCAGACGCTGAACAGCATGCAAGCCACGCCCGATCACTCTGGCTCCATCTTCTTCGTGGTCGTCGCGGCAGTGTGGTTCGGCACGAGCAACGCGGCGCGCGAGATCGTCAGTGAGCGAGCCATCTACATGCGCGAGCGCATGGTGAACTTGGGCCTGTTCAATTACGTGTTTTCGAAGTTCGTGCTGCTCAGCATATTCTGCGTGATTCAGTGCACGATCCTGCTGGCGATCGTGTTCTTCTCACTGGGTTACAATGGCGGGATTCTGGCCTTTCTGATCTCGCTCGCGACTCTGGTCGTCACGGCCATGAATTCGGTCGCGATCGGCCTACTGTTGAGCACGCTCGTGGGTAGCAGCGAGGCCGCCATGGCGCTCACGCCGATCGCGCTGATTCCACAGGTCGTGCTGGGCGGCTTGATGGTGCCCATGACGACCAACACGCTCTTGCAATGGCCGATGTACCTGATGCCGGCGCGTTGGGGCTTTCAGGGCGTCGTCGCTCAAGAGCGCATGGCGATCTTGAGCGACCCAGCCTGGATCATCGACATCAAGAAACCGGACCTGACCAGCGTCGAGAACTTCATCACGGCGGGTCACTTTCGCTGCGCCGAGGCGCAGATCGCCAGCTCCGACTACATGGGCGCTTGGGGCTTCTCGCAGTACAACTTGCCGTGGCTGCCGCCCGCCGTGCTCGCGGGCATGATGCTACTCGTGCTGGTCGTGATTTTGATCGTGCTCAAGCGCCGCGAC
>DATHOI010000187.1:0-5180 GCA_035485095.1 Polyangiaceae bacterium
CGACACCACGGACGACAAAGGCACCGAGCCACCCTTCGACGTCGGGACGGTCACAGCCGACAGCGCGTTCAGGTTCATGCGATACGCAACGTCGGCGCGTGCGCGGATGTCGTAGTCCTCACCGGCTTGCTGAAAGGTCGACACTTTGAGCCCACCGACCACGATTTGCAGCGTGTTCGCGATGTCCGAGACGTTCACCCCCAAGTTGGCCGAGAGCTCCCGATTCACCGTCACGTGCGCCTCCGGATTGCCCACGATCAGATTCGAATCGACGTCCACCGCGCCTGGCGCGCGTTTGAAGCGCAGCATGATGTCGTTCGCATAACGCGTCAGGCGATTCAGATCCGGACCGGAGAGCGTATATTGCACCGGGGCGTTCGAGGCGCCGGCGCTGATCTGCGACGACAGCGACACGTCGATGCGAAGCTTCTTGTCTTGATGGGAGACGATGTCATTGCGAACCCGGCCCATGAGATCGATCTGGCTCTGTTTGCGATCATTGGGGTCGGTCAAGCGGATGTAGATATTCGCCAAGCTCGGGCTGCCCTGTTGGTCATTGCCGATCGTCACCAGCGTGTGGAGCACGCCTGGCACGGTGCGGATCTGACGCGCAATTCGCTCGGCGATCAGCCGCGTCGAGAGCAAGCTCGTGCCCTCAGGAGCACGCACGTTGACCTCGAACTCGGCCGTGTCATTGGTCGGAATGAAGCCTTTGGGCACGCGCGGCACGGTGACCGCGCAAGAGCCGAGCGAGCAGGCAGCTGCCACGACCACGACCCAGCGTCGCTTCATCACCCACTTGAGCACCGTCATGTAAAAATTCTCGATCGGCGAGTACATGCGGTCGACCGCGCGCTCGAGCAAGGATTTTCGTTTGTCCTCGTGCGGGTTGTCGAGCAGCCGCGCGGCCAGCATCGGCGTCAATGAAAAGCTGACGAACAGCGAGACCGCGATGGCGAACGCCATGGTCAAGCCAAAGCTCTTCAAGAAACGCCCGATGATCCCGCTCATGAACGCCACGGGCAGGAACACCGCCATCAGGGACAACGTCGTGGCGAGCACCGCGAGGCCGATGTCGCGCGTGGCGAGCACCGCGGCAACGAAGGGCTTTTTTCGCTTATCCTCCACGAAGCGCACGATATTTTCGAGCACGACGATGGCGTCGTCGATGACGATGCCGACGGCCAGAGCCAACGCCAGAAGCGTGATCAAATTCAGGGTGAACCCCATCACCCACATCAAGGCAAAGGTGCCGATAATCGACACGGGAATCGCGATCGCCGCGATGAAGGTGCTCCGCACGTTACCCAAGAACACCAAGACCACCAGCGCGGCGAACAGCGCGCCCAGCACCAAATGCTCCTTGACGGCGTCGACGCTGGTGCGAATCGACGCCGAGTTGTCGCGCACGACACGCAGCTCGCTGCCCTTTTGCAAGGTGCGCTCGACCTCCCCCAGGCGTTTCCGTACGGCATCGGCCACCGCGACCGTATTTTCTCCAGATTGTTTGCGGATGGACAAGACCACGCTTTGCCGGCCGTCTTCGGACGCCCACGTCAAGTCCTCTTCCGAGCCGTCCTCCACACGCGCTACGTCGCTGACGCGCGTGGGGTGGTCGGCCGATTCGCGAATGACGATGCGTCCGATATCGAGCACGTCGGGGACTCGACCTTCGACGCGCAGCGAAATGCGCCGGGGTCCGGTCTCGATCGCGCCGCCGGGCACGGTCAAGTTTTGTTCGCCAAGGGCGCGCTGCACGTCGATGGCAGTCAGCCCCGACGCCTGAAGCCGCGCCGGATCGAGCCACAAATTGATCTGCCGCTTGCTGCCACCGACGATCGTGACCTGCCCCACCCCGGAGATGCTCTCGATCTGACGGCGCACGCGTTTGTCCGCTATTTCCGTCAAATCACGCACCGAGCCCGGACCGTGCAACGTGACGAGCAAAATGGGCGCGGCGTCCGGGTCGACCTTCGACACCACGGGCTGATCGACGTTCTTCGGTAGCTCCGGCAGCACGTTGTTGATGTGATCGCGCACTTCTTGCGCGGCCACGTCCACGTCCTTGTCCAGATTGAACGTGACGATCACGGTCGACACGGCCTCACTCGAAATCGAGCGTAGCTCGTCGATCCCGCTGATGGTGTTGACTACGCCTTCGATCTTATCAGTGAGCTCGCTCTCGACCTCCTGAGGCGCCGCGCCGTCCAGCCGAGTCGTGATCAGAATGGTCGGGAAATCGACCTTGGGAAATTGGTCGAGGCCGAGCGAGCCGTAACCGACGATGCCGACCACCAGGATGGCGAGCGTCATGACCCAAGTCAGGACCGGTTGACGCACACACAGCCGAGCTAGCCACTGCACGACAGGTCCTTACTCGACGCGGACGCCGTCGACCGTCTCGCTCGATGGATTGACTACGACTTGGTCCCCTTTAGCGAGACCATCACTGATCGCCACGACATCGCCCAGCACGGCCCCGGTCTGCACGACGCGCTGCTCCAAATGATGATTGACGATCGCAAACACGCTCTGCGAACCGTCGCTGTCGATCACGGCTCGGCGTGGCACGACCGGCTCGTTGCGCTTGCCGATAGGCAAGTGCGCCGTCACGAACATCCCGGGCACGAGCACGCCGCTCTCATTTTGGGCGATCGCTTCGACCAGTAAATCACGCGTGTTTTCACGAACCTCGCGCCCGACGTAGCGAATCGTCGCCGAGAAAGATTGACCCGGTAGCGCGACTGAATCGAACGTCACCACGACGCCCTGACCGGCCGCGGCGATGTTCGCCTCCGGCACGGTGAGCCTCAGCCGCAGCGGGTTGTCGACGAGCACGGTCGCGACCTTGGAGTCGTCCCGCACGTAGTCGCCCACGTTCACGAAGCGCTCGGCCACCACACCGTCGAAGGGCGCGCGGATCGTGCTGTCACCGACTACCTTGTTGGCCTGAGCAGCGCGCGCACGCGCCGCTTGCTCGCTGGCCTCTTGCGTACGACATTGCGTCGCAGCCTTTTCGAACTCCTGCTGCGTGATCGCCTTCTGAGACAGCAGCACGGTGTAACGCTCGCAATCGGCGCGATTGAGCGTGAGCTGATCTTGCGCGCTCGCGACGTTGGCCTGTGCCTCTGCAGCGCTGAAAATCGCCGTGCGCGCGTCGAGCTCCGCGAGCGGGTCGCCAGATTTCACGTGTTGCCCGCGCTCGACGAACGTTTTCTTGACGCGCCCGGTGGCGTTGGCGGCCAAATCAGTCCGCTGGTTGGCCTCTAGCACGCCGGTGATCGTCACGAGCTCGGGGACTTCCCGCTCGTCGGCACTCACGCTCTCGACGTGAACCGCCTTCTCGACCGGCTTTGCTGCGGCTTCCTCGCCGTGGTGGCAAGCGGCGACCCCGAGTGACAACGCGAGCGCCCTGACCCCCGGATTGCACAGCCAAGTCATCGCGCGGTCTCCGGCCCCGGTGTCAGCTGGCGGCCCGCGTACAGGCGCAGGGACACTCTCGCGTAGCCGAGATCGCTGTCTGCCTGAATGCGCGCGACCTCCGCCTTGAAGAGATCCGACTCGGCTTGCAGCACGTCCAATTGCGTGGCGACGCCAGCGGCGTAGCGGTCACGAGCCAGATCTTGGGCCAACGCCGCGGCCGTAACTTGGGCGCGCGCGGCCCGCGCTTTCGCCAAATCACTCGAGATCTGATTCCAAGCCTGAAAAATGGCGTCGTCCGCGCGACGCCGCGCGCCATCTTCACGGGCGATGGCGGCAGCAGCGGCTGCATTCTGCGCGCGTACGGAGGGCGATAGAGTTGCGTCCAACTTCCATGAAGCCGTGGCTTGCAGCAGGTAGTACTGCGCATGCCCCGCGAACGCCGTGGCATTGGTGAAGCGCTCGGTCGCGGTGCCGGTCACCGTCGGCAGCCAAGCCGCACGCGAAGCGTCCGCGCTCTTCTCGGCGGCACGCCGCGCCGCGACCGCGGACGTCACCGTCGGCGTGGACGCGGAGTCACGCAGCCACGTGGCGAGCGGCGGCTCTGCGTGCAAGTCATCGACCGGGAAGGCGGTCGAGGGCTCCGGCTCGAGACCACTCAGCGTCGCCAAGTTTCGCGCGCTCGTCGTCACACCGAGGCCCGCCGAGGCCACATCCTGTTCGGCCCGAGCAACGTCCGCCACGGCGCGCTGCATGTCGAGCTCGGATGCAGTGCCGCTGTGCTCTCGATCGCGCACCGTGTCGGCATTCTGCTGTGCCACCGTTAGACTGCGCGTCGCGGATTCGAGCAGCGCGGCGTTGCCGACGAGCTGAAAATAGGCTTCTGCCACCTGACGCTCGGTGTCGAGCACGGTCGCCCGCTCGCTCTGCTTTTGTGCCTCGAGCGAGGCCTTCGCGGCCGAGCGGCGCTGCCAAGCTCCGACGTCGATCAAAGGGACGCTCAGTGCCACGTTCGCGTCGTATTGATTGAGGGGTTGAATGATCAGGTGCTCGGGAGGGCCCCCGGGCGTGAGCGGAAAGTCGAACGCCACCTCGTACTGGTTACGCGTGTACGTCGCGCCCGCGGAGAGCTGCGGCAAGAGGTGACCCGTAGCGGTGCTCTCGTCTGCGTCGCGCTGCATGGAAGTCGCCCGCGCTTCGCGGTTCGCGGGGTTATTGGTCGCGCCGGCCAGAAATACGCTGAGCGGCTGCAGCGCATGGGCGCGTGGCGCCAGCAGCAAGCCGCTGGCGAAGAGGGCAGACGCGCACACCCGCGCCGCCGGCCTCACGCTCGTCGCCCAGCGCCGTGACGAAGAAAGAGGCGCCGCGCGTGGCGCTCGTTGCTCGCTCTCGTTCATGAAAAGGTCCGGTATTGCTAGTTGGACTCGCTCGTGTCCAAGTCAAGTCACGCAAATGCGCCACGCCTCTTGCACGCGGCTTCGCAGATCGAAGCGCGCACCGCACTGAGCATGGCGACGCCCGCAGGATAGCCTGCGCGGGGCATATTGCAACTTTTAGTTGCGATGAAAAAATCGTGCCATCTCGCCACACCAGAGCGCAACACCAGCTGATTTCGACATCCAGCGTCTTGCGCTACGCTCGACCAAAGTGACCGCCGCGGCCGTGAAGAGCGCAAAGAAGCAGCGCCTAGTGCGTGGCGAGCCCGTAATTCGACGCATCATGAGCGCTACCCTGCGTGAGCTGGCTCGCTCCGGTTACGC
>DATHOI010000188.1:0-17878 GCA_035485095.1 Polyangiaceae bacterium
AAGGATGCGCGCTTGGTGTGGACCGAGCAATTCGAAATCCTGTACGTCAAAGCATTGCTCGAGAAGACGTCGGGTAACGTTACCCGCGCCGCCGAACTCGCAGGCGTGAACCGCCGCAGCCTGCAGCGACTGATCGCGAGCCTAGGCTTGCGCGACGACGAGCCGCCGTCGCGCGTGTGAGCTGGGCGCCCGCTCCTCCGCGCGTACGACCAGAATTGCGCAGCCGCTCCCGCCCGCTTCCAGCCCTGAGAGACTAGTACTGCCGGGCGAGATGGCGCGCTCGCGCAGCGCGTTAGAGCACTTCCACGCACGTGCGAATTGACCATGTTTCTGGCCGATTTCGAGTTGGCTTCGTAATAAACCTATGCAACAAATTAGCTATGTTGGATGGAGGTCTCCCTGCCGTGGCTGGGCGAGACGCGGATTCTGCTGGGCACGCGAGTCGGGACACGGTTCCTGACGGCGCGCGCACGACCGTGCCGCTCCTCCAGCTCGTGGGCCTCGCCAAGAGCTTCGGTCGCGTCGACGTCCTGAAGGACGTCTGCTTCAGCGCGGACGCCGGTGACATCGTCGGCCTGTGCGGCGAGAACGGCTCGGGCAAGTCGACCCTCGTCAAGATCCTGGCCGGCGTTCACGCGCACGGTTCGTACGCCGGGGAGATTCGGCTCGACGGCAAGCGTCTCGTGTTGTCGAGTCCTCACGACTCGCAGCGTGCAGGCATCGCTGTCGTGCATCAGCGTTTGATGCTGGTGCCCGAGCTGTCGGTTGCTCAAAATGTCATGCTCGGCCGCGAGCCGCGTCGCTTTGGTTTGGTAGACGAAGCGCGGCTCGAGTCCGAGGCGCGTCAGCTGCTCGAGCGCTTCGGTCTTGCGGACGTGCTCGACCCAGCGATGCCCGTCGGCTCGCTGAGCGCCGGTTTGCAGCAGATCGTGGAGATCCTGCGCGGCTTGGCCCACAACGCGAAAATCCTGGTGCTGGACGAACCGACCGCGTCGCTCTTACCGCGCGAACGTGAGCGGCTGCTCACTTGGCTGCGCACGCTGAAGTCGACGGGCACGACCTGCATCTACGTGTCGCAGCGCATGGACGAAGTGTTCGGGCTGTGTGATCGCATCGCTGTCCTGCGCGACGGGCGCACTGCGGAGACACTGGTCGGCGCGCCGTCGTCTCCGCGCCTCGCCGAGGGCCGTTACACGATTTACGACGAGATCGCTTCGGGAGGCATGGCGACCGTGCACCTGGGCAAGGCGCGCGGCGCTTTCGGCTTCTCGAATACCGTGGCCATCAAGCGGCTCTTCCCGCAGATGGCGAAAGATCCCGAGTTCGTGGCGATGTTCTTGGACGAAGCGCGCCTGGCCAGTCGCGTGCGCCACCCGAACGTGGTCACGGTGCTCGATGTTTTGTCCGAGGGCGGCGAGCTGTGCTTGGTCATGGAGTACGTCGAGGGCGAATCGCTGTCGGTTTTGTGCCGGGCTTTGCGTGAAGCGAGAAAGCCGATTCCGATTCCAATCGCCGTTGCGATAACTTCGTCCATTTTGCACGGTCTGCACGCGGCTCATCAGGCGACCGACCAGTTGGGTGTGCCGCTCGGCCTAGTGCACCGCGATGTCTCGCCGCAAAATGTCATCGTTGGGGTCGACGGCGTCGCTCGTTTGATCGACTTTGGCATCGCCAAGGCCGCGGGCCGCTCGAGCGTGTCGCGTGACGGCCAACTCAAGGGTAAAATCCCGTACATGGCGCCGGAGCAGATTCAGGGCGGTGTCATCAATCACCGCACGGATATCTACGGCGCCGCGGTGATCCTTTGGGAGCTGCTGAGCGGTGAGCGGCTCTTCGACGGCGAGACGCAAGGCATCATCCTTGGCCTCGTGCTCGACGATGTCGTGCACAAGGCCAGCGAGTACAACCCGCTCGTGTCGGCGGAGCTCGACGCTCTCACGTTGCGCGGTCTGGACCGCGACAGCTCGCGGCGCTTCGATTCAGCGCGCGCGTTCGCGCTCGAGCTCGAAGCGTTGGTGCGCCCGGCGATGCCCGCCGAAGTGAGCGAGTGGGTGCACGTCAACGCGCGGGCTTCCCTGGCGCTGCGCAGCGAGAAGCTGGCGCGCATGGAGCGCCAAGCCTCGGCGGTGGACGACGCGCCCCCGCGCTCACGCCCGAGCTGATCACTGAATCGTAAGGTTCAGTGTTTGACCGCTGTGCGGGCCACCGTCGGGCGTCAGCATGTCATTTTCGAACGTGCCCGAGGTGATACTGAGGGTGATCGGCTGGCTGGCACTGACGAGCTTCTGCCAGGTTGCCGCGTCGGGGGTGTACGTGGTCAAGCTGGTGAACACGCGCAAGAGCTTCGCGTTCTCCGGCACACTGAACACTAAGAAAAAGGTCTGCCCGTTTTGCTTGGTGGGCAGGAGCGTGTCACTCGGATTGGGTGGGGTCGTGGGGTCGGCGTGCCACGCAAATGCCTCCGGCGTTGCCGCGGAGACGACCGCCGTCAGCCCGCCGTCATCTGGCTCCGGCGAATCGAACACACCGCCCGCCCAGCCCCAGTCATCCGGCACGGCACCCAAGAACTCGTCGAGCGCGGCGTCCGTCGTCATGCCGCCGCGCACGATGTCGGCGGTGAGCTGGCCGCTCTGGCTCGTGACCGTGGGGGTGTTCGACGAGCAAGCCGTGAGGTACAGGCTCGTCAAGGCAAGGGCGGAGAATGCCGCGCCACGCACTAGTTGCTTCGAAGGGGTGGAAAGGAACATTGCTGTCACCGCCTGATCCTTTTAGTCGCCGTCTGAAGTACGCCTCAGGCCAGAAAGCGTAGCGCACTCCGCTATAGATACGAGCTCGGGGGCAAACCGGCTCAGTGTGGCCGTGTTTTCCGTTCTCTGAACAGGTCCTGCAGGGACGCCCAGAGCCGCCAACGCAGCGGGATCACGTCTGCCGCAGCGCGCTGACTTTGCTCGAAAAAGATCTCGAGCGCCTGGATTTCTCCAGCGTCCAGCCAGACCCCGCAGCCATCATTGCAGGTGTCGATCACGATTCGGGAGCAGTAACCGTACTCGCGCTTGTCCATCTCGCCGTGGCAATTGGGGCAGCGAATTGCCGCCTCGGCGAGCTGTTGGGCGACGTGCAGGCTGTCCTCCGCTTGATCGCGCACGGTGTCGAGCTGCTTGCGGTAGTCGTGCTCGGACGCCTCCTCGATCGCCTCGAGCTCGCCTTTGTCGAGCCACATGCCTTTGCATTGGCCGCAGACGTCTACCTCGATGTTCGCTTCATAGGTTTGCGTCGAGAGGGGCGTTGAGTCATGTGGGCACTTGAGGGACACGGGTTCCCACCTTACCACGACGCTAGCCCCTTGTTTTTAGCCGCATTCGTGGCCGCGATCACTCGGCGCACGCCCCGCTCGTGACGATTTATTTCGGCGCTGGCGATTCGCCCGCGGGCGCGGAGGCGGAGTGGTCACCGCATAGCGAGCGACCACCCCGCGGAAGCGAACTGCTCTCAGGACGGGATCACGCCGCAGCCAATGCGTCCGCCTGCGTTGCCGGTGGGTTGCCCGCCGTCGTCCTTCTTGGCGTGCACGATGATGGATTTGCCGGCGAAGGAGTTGGGATCCCCGGCTTTCAGATTGGCACCCGGGATCGTGATCTCCAGCGTCCCTTTGCCGTCCTTGGCGATCGTGAGATTGCCGAGGTCACCGAGATGACGCTTAGCGACCGTTGGTAACGCGTGGTCGTTGCCTTGCGGATTGAAATGGCCGCCAGCGCTGGCACCATCGGCCGCGCTGCAGTCGCCCTTCTCGTGCACATGAGCGCCATGGTCGCCACCCGGTTTCACGCCTTCGACCGACAGCACGACTTTGACGCCGCCGTCGACCTCGGTCAGCGTCGCTTTGCCGGTGAGCTTCGAGCCACTCTTGGCCTCTATGTTCACGTCCAGCGTGCGTGGCTCCGCTTTGGGTGGCTCGGCCGCGGGTGCAGCGCTCGCCGCGGACGCATCGGTTGCCGCGGGCGCGGCAGCTGCGGCCGGTGTCTCCGGTGCAGCGGGCGCAGGCGGCGCGGGCGGCGCAGCCGGAGGCTCGGAAGACCCTCCGCATGCGCTCAACAGACCAAGAGTTCCGAATGCAAGAATCACAGCGAATGACGAAGCCTTCACGATAGTCCTCCTTTTTGGAGTGCCGGTCATACGGGCGAATGCGGCGCCTGTCGATGCCCTCGCTGCGCAGCGCGCTAAAATTCGCGGCGTGAAGCGGCGCCGATGGACTGATCCCGGGGCAGAATGGGACTCGCAGAAACGTCACGCCGTCGGTGGGGGCGTCAGATAGCGAGTCCCTTCGCGTCGAGTGTCGACTAGGCTCGGCGCGTGCCGTGCCTTTTCGGATGTCTGGCGGTCGCGTTCCCTCGGGTCGCGCTGTTCCTGGTGTGGCTGTTTGGCGGCGACTACTTGCTCCGCGCGTTCGGGAGCTGGCTCTGGCCGCTGCTTGGATTTCTGTTTCTGCCGCTCACCACGGTAACCTTCGCCTTCGCGGTCAATTCGCTGAGCCGTGGCGGTGTCCTGCCGCCTATTGGCTGGCTGCTCACCGCCCTGGCGCTGCTTGCCGATCTCGGCTTGCTCGGTGGTGGTCACCGACAATGGCGGCGTTATCGCGACTAACGCGGGTCGCGCGCCTTGATTGAATTCAGTTCGATTGGCAAGAGATACTGACCTCTTGAATCGACCACCACGACGAATCCGCGCCGGTTTGGGTCACGCGGATGTAGCGCGCTGAGCTATCAACGAAGCCTATCGTGGTGATGCTCGAGCCAGAGCCGGACGTCTTGAACGTGTAGTTCGTGCCGTCAGTCGACAGCTCGAGCTTGTAGTTCACTGGAAAGTCCGTCGGGTGGTTGCTCGTGTCGAGCACGATCTGCGTGAGGTGTGCGGCAATCGCGCCGAGGTCGATGCGAAACCACTCTCCACCGACCTGCGCCATGCCCGTCGACCAGCGTGTGCTGCCGTCGTTGTCGATGGCGTCCGCGGGTGGGTTATAGAGTTGGGGCGTGGTGGTGCTGAGGCTCGACTCGGACGCGCTCGCCGTCCAATTGCTGCGGCTGCACGGATCGACTCCGGGCGCACCAGCGCTGCCCGTCGCACCGCCGTTGCCCGCACTACCAGCGCTCGATCCTCCGCTCGCGAGCGTGCCGCCTGCGCCCGTACTGCCAGCCGCGCTCACGCCGCCCTTGCCGGCGCTGGCTAGCGCTCCGCCCTGACTCGCGCCGCCGTTCGAGCTGCCTGCGTTGCTGACGCCGCCACTCGCAACGGTACTGCCTGCCGCGCCGCCTGCGTCCGCGCCGGCAGCGCTGTCCAGCGCGCCTCCACTCGACGAACCGGCGCTCAGATCACCGCCCATGCTCGAAGTTGCTGCGCTCGCGTCTTCATTCGGGTCGAGCAGCGCTGCGCTGTACACCGAACAAGCGGGTTGAGTGGCGAGAGCGAGTAACAGAGCGAGTCGAAGTGACGAGTGCGCTGAGCGCGGAAACATCCAACCTCAACTAAGCACTTCCCATGCCGCTCTCGTCAACCCAGATTCACCTAGAAAAACGCACTTTCATGGCGCCTCGTGTGTGTTGCGGTGCGGTCCAGAGAACCGCATGTGGGACGCTCGACGTCCCAGCTTGCCTCTATGCAAGGCGTCATGGCCTTCAATCGAGAGCGTGGCGATGCGCCAAGTTCATTCCTGCTTCAACTGGCCGCGACCCAGCCCATGCTCGTGATGTCCCAACGCTCGCGAGTGCCGCCATCGGTTCGAAACAGATCCGGAGAGCCAGGTACGACTTCGAAGTCTTGCTGCGCAAATAGGTCTGTTAGCGCGCCTGGCAATGCATCCGGCGCGGTCGCCACGTTTTGCGCGGACACGCTATACAGCGTGACCGCGAGGCGCTCGGCGCTGGCTTCGAAGACACCGTAGCCGTTGTCCGACAGGTTCTGAAAAGCCAGGTGAGGGTTGGGACGCGTGTCGGGATCGGTGAGCAAAGTACCTACGGACGCAGCGATGAACTGCGTAGCCGGAGGCAAACCAGAGCCGCTGCCGGCGAGTGTGGTGAGCCCCTGCTGCCAGGTGGTCGAGGTCAAGCTGCCGGTGACGAATTCGACCAGGCGCTTCGTGGAGTCGGTGAGCGAGAACGGAGTGCCGGCAAAAAAGCAGTGCAGATCTCCGGAGACGATCACCACGTTGCCGAGCGCGCTGAGCTCCTGCAACAAGGCCTCGCGCTCGTTCGGAAAGCCGTCCCAATCTTCAGCGGAGATCGAGATCTTGATGCGCAGCGCCGCGGGCGCGAGCGTCACCGGCGTGAGATCGATGTGCCGCGACATGAAGCAGACTTCGTTCCCCCACACTTTGAAGGTGCGGGTCGACGCTTTCATCGTCTCCAAGAACCACGCGCGCTGCTCGGCGCCCATGAGCTGCTCGCTCGCACCTTGGCTCGCCTGGTACTTCGACAAAGCCAAGGCGTTGAATTGGTTCAGCGCTACGACGTAGTGCGAGCCAATTTTCGAAAATTCGTCCGTCTTCAACATCTGCACGAATGCGTAGCCGCGCTCGAGGCCGACCATGTCGAGAGGGATCGGTGCTGGCGTCGCGACGCCCAGAGTCGTCAGCGAATCATTGATGAACTGAACGTTGATCAGGCCCTGCACCGCCGTGGCGAGGATGTTCAGCGTATCCGCGCCGGTTTGCAGCGCGGCCTTGTACGCGGCGTTCTCGGGCGCATCGATATCGACGTACGGCGCGGCGTCGTCCGGCAACGTGCCTTCGAGCGCGGTCAGCGCCGTTTGGTCGAGGAATACGCTGCCCGGGAAGGAATCTTGGGGCACCAAGTGGTCGGGGCGATAGCGCCGCAGGTCGGTCATCACCAGCTCGAAGTGCTGACCAAACACGAAGTTTCGGTAGTACTTGAGCTGATCCGGAAACGGCTTCGTCCCGTCCCAATCGCTAGTCGGAGGCTCGGATAGATCGACCGGCATGTACTCGAACCACGCCTGATCCGCGGCGAAGCGCCGCGGCGTCTCCTGCTCGACCTCACGGCCTTGCGTGTAGGTGGCAAAATCTGCATGGCAATCGTCGGAAAACTCGTGATCGTCCTGGGTGGCGATCATGGGGAAGAGCTCGTGGACCGCCTGCAGATCCGGATCCGAGCGGTACAGGCGATACAAGTCCCGATAGTTGTCGAGGGATTGCGCGGCTTGGTAAGGCGCGTCGGTCGTGCCCAGCATGAGCGCTTCATCGGGCTTGCCGAAGACGACTTGGCGATCCGGGTTGCTCACTTGAAACGACGGATCGGCAGTGGTCTCGTAGATGTAGTCGCCCAGGTGCACGACCACGTCGAGGTCTTGCAGCGCGAGGTGACGGTACGAGTGGTAATATTTGCCCGCGTAGTCTTGGCACGAGACGACCGCGAAGCGCACGCTCACGTCCGCGTCTTCCGCAGGCGCGGTCTTGGTGCGAGCCGTGCGCGTCGTGGCCTTGCCGTCGCTGTTTTCGTAACTGAATCGATAGAAGTACACCGTGCCTGGTTGCAGCCCGTCCACGCGTGTCTTCGCGCAATGATCGAACTGTGCTTGCGCTACTAGCTTGCGGCTCGAGTTGCCGTCGAGCGTGACGAGCATGGTGAACGCTTGGTCGAGCGCGACCTCCAGCTCCAGCTCTAGGTCCTCGGTCACGTGCGCCGCGTCGACGACGCGTGTCCACAGCACGACACTTTGCGGCCGCGGGTCCCCCGAGGCGAGTGATTGCGGAAACACCTGATTGGTGTCGAGCGGCGGGAGGGGCTTCGCCGCCGAGCTGCACGCGACGGGGCCAAACACGGCGCCCGCGGAGACCACTGTCAGTTCGAGGAAGCGTCGTCGAGGGATAGATTGCATCGGCCGCTCGTTTATAGCGCACCGAGCTTGCGAATGACGGCTGTGGAGATAGCCGAAGCGTCGAAAAACGCGCTATCGTAGCCGGCCATGCTGCTCAAATGTGAGCGTTGCGGTGCGCCCCTCGAGGTTACCGCGGGTAGTGCGGTGCGCTGCCCTTACTGTGGGACCACTGCGAGCGCGCCTGCGGCAACGCCGCCGCCGCGAGCTGCGCCGCCACCCGGCCCCGGATATCAAATGCCGTCGCCGCGGGTGCAATATCCCGTCGTCGTGCGGCGACGCTCCAGCCTGCTCGGCGTTCTCGTGGGGTTGATTTCCATCGGAGGGGTGGTCGTGGCAATCGTGGCCAGCGTTTTGCCGCAGTTGGCGATGAGCGACTCGGCGACGCTAAAGGCCCTGGGCAATATGGCAAATGGCCCCGCGCACGCGCTCAGCTCCACGAGCTGGAACACGGGAGAGCCCGGCTGTCTGATCGACGCCAACGGTGACGGCGTGTTCGACGTGGCCGGTTTGACCGGCGAGAGCGCGAGCAATCAAGCAACTGTCGTAGACGGCAGGACTGGCCAAGTGCTGTTTACCGCTCCACCAGTTGGCAAGGCCGAAATGCTGGCCTGCCTGGGCGTCGACGGTTTCTTCGTGTCTCAAGCCAATTTCCAGGTCGATTTCTACACGGCGCGTAGCCCGTGGGGCGCAACCCACGTGATGGCACGCGACAAAGTCAGCGAGTACGGCGAGGGCGCCGGCTGTGTTCAGCTCAAGACGGACGACGGCACCGTTCAGGGCGTGCAGTTACCGAGCGGCGTCGCCACGACTTGCGCGGTGAAATCGATGCGCCGGCACTATTCGGACAAGGTCGGTGTGATGGGTCTCACCGATCACGCCACTGCGCTGTCACTCGGGGCGCGCAAATACCTGATGACTCAACGCGCCTCGGGTACGGAGATCCTGACGGTGACGGTCAGCGAGGGCGCTCGCACGGTGTGGTCGAGGGAGCTGCCGTACGCGAGCTGTACGTTCGGTGCCGGTATCGCCGTGGCGGGCAACAAGATCCTGCTCTGGGCTGCGCACCCAGCGGAACGCGACAAGGGCTTGATTGTCGGCTTGGACGAGCAGAGCGGGGCGCAGGCCTACGAGCACCCGATCCCTGATATCTCCAGCGACAACCCGGAGTTCTTCCAGTTCAACGGCATGTACGTGCTCGCCGTAGCGTGGGGTGCCCTCCGTGCGTACGATCCAGCCACGGGCAACGAGGCTTGGCGCGTCGGGCGCTAGGCGTGACGCGACTACACGAACAGAGGCTTCAGCCCTTGATCTCGCGCGAAACTTTGCATGGTGAGCTCGGTCGGCTTCGTTCGAAAGCGTTCTGCAGCTTGAAGCACCCGCGGTAGCAGCGTGATGTCTCCGGGTGTGTTCAGGAACAGTTGCCGTGCGTCACCCAGCACCCAGTGCACTGCCTTCTCGATTGCGTCCGGATCGGTCAACGGCGCATACCAGGTGTGAAAGGGCTGCTGTTCGTCTTCTTTCGGGCCGCGCGCCAGGCTCTTGATCGTCTGAACGGCGACGTTGCGCGCGGCGCAAAGCTCCAACAACGCCGAGAAATCAGCCATATACTGGGGGTTTTGAGCGAGGGCGAAGTTCAGCG
This sequence comes from Polyangiaceae bacterium, assembly GCA_035485095.1. Lineage (GTDB taxonomy): Bacteria > Myxococcota_A > Polyangia > Polyangiales > Polyangiaceae > PMG-095. The sequence continues at coordinate 9,527 of DATHOI010000188.1, forward strand.
GCAAGAGCACGGAATCGAAGTCGAATTGCGCGAGCGAGCGCTGGTGCATGCCCGCGACTCGCAGCTCGTGTCCGGTCACGCCGATGAAGCGCACCAGGCCTTCTGTTCGCGCTTCGAGCAATGCTTCGAGCGCGCCGCCCGGACCGAACGCCGTATGCCATTCCGCATCGTCGATCAAACAGTGAAGCTGAATCAGATCGACGTGGTCGGTGCGCAGCAGCTCGAGTGAGCGATGAAGCTGTGCTTTGGCTTTGGCGTAGCTGCGTTCGCCGGTCTTGGTCGCCAAGAAAAAATCATTTCGGCGCGGTTCGAGCCAAGGGCCGATGCGGAGTTCGGAGTCACCGTAGGACGCCGCGGTGTCGAGATGATTCACGCCATGCTCGAGCAGCAGATCGAGCGCGCGCTCCGCCTCTGCTTGGCTCACCTTGCCCAGCGCGGCGGCGCCGAAGATGACTCGAGAGCTCAGGTGACCGGTGCGACCGAAAGGCTGCTTTTCGAGCATGAGCTCAGCATAGCCGTTCGAGCCCGGCCGAGTCAGCGCTTCTGTTCGGCGCGCCCTGTTTGGTCGATGAAGACGTCACGCACCGACGTGAGATCGTCCCCCGACAAAAACCCGCTACGGCCGAGCAAGCGTCCAGTCTCCCAGTTCGTGAGCCCGAGCTCGGGCCGGTGCCACGCCCACTGTCCGTCCACCCAGCGCGTGAAGCCGTTGCTGACATACGGCGCCTCCACCGCCGCGTAGAAGTCGTCGAACGCGCCGGCGCGCTCGGACAAGATCGAGGCAACGAACTTCGGGCTATAGCGATTGATCAAGTGCGTTGCGTGCTCGAGATCCGATGCGATCACGAAAGACAGCTCCGGCACGGCGTCCCATTCCCACTCTCGGGCGAGCTCCGTTTCTTCGATCACCTGGCTGCTCGTGACGACGCTCTCCGAGCCGCGCACGACGGCGACACGCGCTCGAACCTCGCGCAACGCGCGCTCCACGTGCGGTCCGAGCTTTTCGAGCGCCGCACGCTGTAGGACGAGCACGTTCAGCGTGTTGCACACTTTGCGGTCCAAGCTGAAGACAATGGCGTTGAACACGCGCTCGGGCGTCGCGCTCTCTTCGACCCACATCCACGCGCCGCCGGTGCCGTGCAGCGAGGCAGGGATGCCGTGCAGCTTCGCGAGCGCGCCGAGCAGCGCGACCGTGCGCCCCGAGCCGCGTGCGACCGCGAGCCGCACCGCGCGCTCGCAAAACAGCGCATGCGCCGCGGCGTGCTCCTTGCTGTGGACGAGACCAAGCGCGCCTTCGGGTAGCCCCGCTGCTCGGAGCGCGGGTCGCAACGCGTGCTCCTCGATCGCGATGGCGGTGCCGAGCGCGTCCCCGCCGATGCGAAATACGGCGGCATTGCGATTTTTGACGACACCCGCGGCGTCGGCGAACACGTTCGGGCGGCCTTCGAATACGAACGCCACGACTCCGAGCGGAGCGCGGCGCCGCTCGAGCAAGTAGCCCTGGCCCTGCCGCCGTTCGATCACTTCACCCACGCGACTCGGTGAGCTGGCCCAGCCGCGCAGCCCAGACACCATGTCGCGCCGCATGCGCTCGCTCAGCTCCAAACGACCGACGGCACGACCTCGTGCACGCGCGTCGGCGATATCGGCGGCGTTGGCGCGCTGGATCTCGGCGAATGTGGCCGGGTCTTCCAGACGCGTCGCAAACTCTTCGAAGAATTGATTGATCGCGTCTTCGCTCACGGCGGCGAGCGCGTGCAGCGCGCCCGTCGCACGCTCGACGGCGTGGCTAGCGGCTTCGGCTGCTGCCTGGGATATGACCACGAGCTCTCCGAGCTCGGGTAGCCCCACGACGCGGTCTCCCGCCTGCAGCTCCGGCAGCTCGACGAGCCGATCACCCAATAAAATCTTGGTCGGGGGCGCGATCGAGGCCGTGGAGCGACTGGCGGATGCGGAAGCGGTCACGGCAGGTGTTCTACGCCGGCTTCGGCCGACTTGGTAATCTGGCCGGCGAAACGTCCCGGTTTGTGCTGCAAAAGTGAGGCAATTTTCTGCAATTGAGTCGGGCGAGCTTTGGCCGGTTCGGTTGTATTTCGGCGCGCACAGGTGACGCGCCGCCGGGCCTGCGATGTAATGTGGGACCCTTGGGCTCAGACGACCAGAAGTCAGACCGCGACGCGGATCGCCGAGCCATCGATCCCGTGCGGGCGCGACTCGAAGAGTTGACCGAGCTCGCGTTCGGCCTGGCCGGCGCGGTGACCACGGACGACGTGGCCGAGCTCGTCGTGGAGCAGGGCATGCGCCACGAGCGCGCCGACGTCGCGACGCTGTATGCGCTCGATGAAGCGGGAGAAGGGCTCGACCTCTTGGCGCATCGGGGCGTCGCTCCCGAGGTGCTCGAGAAGATCCGGCGTATCACCAAAACTGCCGGCAATCCGCGCGTGCTCGAGACGCTCAGTACGGGTCAGTCGGTGTGGGCCGAGAACGAGCGGGAGTACATGGCCGTCTTTCCGGAGGTGGCGCGCACCAGTGCTTCGGGTCCGCGGGCGAAGGCGTTTTGGTCCGTGCCGCTGATCGTGGAGGGCCGACCGGTGGGGCTCTTGGGCATGGGCTTCTACCGCGAGCAGCGCTTCCTGTCCGAGGATCGGCGATTCGTAGAAACGTTCGCCAAGTTGTGCGCGCAAGCCTTGCTGCGTGCCGTACGTCGCGATCGCGAGCTCGTGGCGCGGCGCTGGCTATCGACGACCCTGCAAAGTATCGGCGACGCGGTGATCGCCACCGGCAACGACGGGCGCATCACGTTCATGAACAGCGTGGCCGAGCGTTTGACCGGCTGGAGCGAAGCCGAGGCGCACGGGCGCCCACTCGCAGACGTATTCGCGATCTTCTCGGAGCTGACGCGCGAGGTCGTCGAGAGCCCGGTGACCAAGGTGCTGCGCGAAGGCACCGTCGTGGGTCTAGCCAACCACACGCTGCTGCGCGCTAAAAATGGCCTCGAGATTCCGATCGACGACAGCGGCGCGCCGATCAAGGACGCCAGCGGTGAAGTGTACGGTGTGGTGCTCGTGTTTCGCGACGTCACGCTGGAAAAGCGCGCGGAAAAGCGCCGCGCGTTCTTGGCGCGCGCGATGGAGACTCTAGCCTCGTCGCTCGACTATCACTTGACGTTGACTCGCGTGGCGGAGCTTGCCGTACCGGAGCTCGCCGACTGGTGTGCGATCGATATCTTGGATCAAGATGCGACGGTCTCGCGCCAGCTCGCGGTCGCTCACGTGGACCCGGCGAAGGTCGCTTATGCGCGGGAGGTTGGTCAGCGTTATCCCTCTGATCGCAACGCGCAGACGGGCGCACCGCAAGTGATCCGCAGCGGCAAGTCAGAGCTGTATAGCGAGATCCCCGCGACGCTGATCGACGCTAGGGCGCGAGACGACAACCATCGGCGCATGCTGCGCGAGCTCAAGCTCGAGTCGGCCATGATCGTGGCGCTGCGCAGCGTGAGTGGGCGCACGCTGGGGGCAATGACCTTCATTTATGCCGATTCGGGCCGGCGCTACAGCGAGGACGATCTCGTTTTTGCCGAGGATTTCGCGCGGCGCGCGGTGATGGCGATCGAGAATGCCCGCGCGGCGAGCGAAGTCGAGGTGGCGCGTGCCCGTGAACAAGCAATGCGCGAGCAGGCCGAGCTCGCCAATCTGGCTAAGGATCACTTCCTCGCTATGGTGTCGCACGAACTGCGCACGCCCTTGAACGTGATCTTGGGTTGGGCGGTGGTGTTGCGCGAGCGCGAGGCGCCGCCCGACTTTCAGCGAGCGCTCGAGGTCATCGAACGCAATGCGCGGGCGCAAGCGCGCTTGATCGAAGACGTGCTCGATGTGTCGCGCATCATCAGCGGAAAATTGTCGCTCTCGCTGCGTGCGGTGAACGTGGTTGAAGCGCTGCGCGCCGCGGTGGAAGGCATGCGCCCCGCGGCGGAGGCCAAAGGCATCCTGCTCCGCGCGAGCGGCACCGCGGACGAGCCGCACATGACGATCACGGTGGATGCCGATCGCCTGCAGCAAATCCTTTGGAATCTGTTGGCTAACGCCGTGAAATTTACGCCGAAAGGCGGCTCAATCAGCGCCTCCGCCGAGCGCATCGGCTCGGAGGTGTGCATCGAGGTCAGTGATACCGGCGAGGGCATTCGCGCTGCCGCCCTGCCGTACGTGTTCGAGCCGTTTCGGCAGGCGGACAGCTCGACCACGCGCCGACACGGCGGCCTCGGGCTCGGACTCTCGCTCGTCAAGCAGATCGCCGCGGCGCATGGCGGCACGGTCGAGGCGCGGAGCTCCGGTGAAGGGCAAGGCGCAAGCTTCATCGTGCGCCTTCCGGCGCGCGCGGCGACGCAATCGATCAGTCGCCCGTCACAACCGAGCTCTTCTGCCGATGCGACGCCAGCCGCCGGCAAGGGTCGACTCGCCGGACTCAGCGTGCTCGTGGTCGACGACGAGCTCGACGCGCGTGAGCTCGTCGTCGAAGCCTTCGAACACGCGGGTGCGATCGTTCATCAAGCCGGGTCGGCCAGTGAGGCGTTGCGCGGAATCGAGGCTCATTTCCCGGACATTTTGGTGAGTGACATCGGGATGCCCCATGAGGACGGCTACGCGCTGCTCCGCAAAGTGCGAGCGCTCTCGAGCGATCGCGGCGGACGAATTCCGGCCCTCGCCTTGACGGCCTATGCGCGCGGAGTCGACGCCGAGCGCGCGTTCGAGGCGGGTTACCAGAAGCACGTGGCAAAGCCGGTCGATCCGTTCGAGTTAGTGGAGATGGTCGCCCTCTTGGCGGGTCGCGCATTAACGACCTGACAGAAACGGCAAGCTTTGAAACAGCCTCTCTGGCGTACCCTTCACGATGGGCATGACCACGCGCCAGAAAGACGGCACGTACGCCTCCGGAACACCCGCGTCGATCGCCCGCACCATGCTTTGCGCAACTCGGGCTGGTTTGCCGAAAAGGGCGTGCTTTTTGTGGTCTTTCGTCATCGGCGTGTCGACGGGGCCAAGCTTGAGGGTGGTCACGCTCACGCCAGCCGGATACAGGCGTGTACGCAGACCCTGTAAATACACGTTGAGCGCGCCCTTTGCCGCGCCGTACGTGTAGTTGCGCGGACGACCGCGATCACCGGCGACCGACGTGATGACGCCGATGCTGCCGGAACGCGCCTCCTCCAAATGGTTGGCGAGCGGGATCAAGAGCGAGACCACGCTCGTGAAGTTGATGCGTAAAATCAGCTCGGCAGCAGCGAACGTGCGCTCGCTCTCCAATTGATCGCCGAGCCAGCCGTGGGCGATCAGTGCAAGGTCCACTCGCCCGAGCGCCGTGATTGCATTGCGAACGACGGTGTCATTGTGCGCGAGCTCCGCAAAATCAGCCTGCTCGGTCGTCACGACGCCGCCGACACAGCGCGCAGCAAGCTGCGCCAGCTTTTGCGGGTCGCGACCGACCAAGTGCAAACGATCGCCGCGTTTGGCGTAAAGCTGCGCGGCCTCCGCAGCGATGGCAGATGTGGCTCCCAAGATCAGGACGTGCATGGGCGGAACTATAGGAGCATTTTCCCGGGCCGCGCTCGGGAGCGCGGTCTTGCCCGGTTGTGCGCTGGGCAGCCGGGGCTGGCACTGCCGCGACTCAAAACCCGATTTTACGCATCACGAAGCGCGGTAGCCAGCGAATGACCAGCATCACCAGCGCCCACATGCTGGGCGTGTAGAGCACGGGCTTTTTTTTGTCCATCGCGCGCACGACGGCTCGAGCGACTTGGTCCGGCTCACCCGCGAATGGTGGCGCCTTGAGGCCAGCGGTCATGCCCGTTTTTACGAAGCCCGGCTTCACGCACAAAACGTTGAGGCCCGCGGCGTGAAATTTGTGGTCCAGCGCTTCCAGGTAGAGCGAGAGGCCGGCCTTGGCAGAGCCATAAAGGGCTACCGGTTTGCGCCCGCGATCGCCCGCCACTGACGAGAACACCGCGAGCCGGCCCCCGCCGCGCGCGAGCAGGTATTTGCGCGCGTGCTCGCAGAACACGACGGTGTGCGCGTAGTCGACCGTGAGCAGTCGCCGCGTGAGCTCGATGTCGGCTTCGAGCGCGTCTTGCGTGGCGAACAGCGCCGCCGTCACCACCACGGTGTCGAAGCCAGCCAGCGCGGCATCTGCGGCGTCGAGCGCGGCGGCAAAGCCTTCCGGGTGCTCCAGATCGCACAGCGCGTAGCCGACCTCCGCTTGCGCCGGGTGACGAGCCTTCAAGTCGGCCGCGCTGCGCACTAGCTCGGCCTCACTTCTGCCGAGCAGAAACACGCTGTCTCCGCGCTCGACCAAGCGGCGCGCGACGGCGCGGCCCATGCCCGTCGTGCCACCAAAAATGATTGCCTTCATCCCGTCCGTATCTTTTAGAGCAAGCGAAAAAAATCTCAGCCCGCGTCGCCGAACAGTCGCCTCGACTGCGCGCTACGCAGGCGCCGCTTCGGGTCCCACTTCTCGCGCAGCGCCAAGAACGCCGGCAAACGCGGCTCCATGGCGCGGAAGTGCTCGGGCCGCGTGAAGCGATCTTTGCTCAAGTAAATGCGCCCTTTTGCCGCGATCACGAACTCGTTCAACTTGTCGACGATGCCCTGTAGCGCAGGCGAGACGGCCATGTCGACCGCAATCGACGTGCCCTCGAGCGGGAACGACAGCACGCCTTTGCCCTCGGGCCCGCAGTCCTTGATCACGCACAGGGGCGAAGCGCCGCCGAGCTTGGTCAGAAGCTCCATGAACTCACGCACTGCGGGCGCTCCGGCCGCGCGGGGCAGCACGCATTGGTACTGCGTGAAGCCGCGCGAGCCGTAGGCTCGATTCCAGTGCAGGATCGCGTCGAGTGGATAGAAGAACGGATCGGGCGCCATGACGCCCGACCAATTGCGGCGCAGATGGCGCCAGTACAAGAACGTATTGAAGGCCTTGGCGCTGAGCGGATTGAGCGCCCAATTCGGCAGCATGACCGGGAAGGTCAGCGAGCGCGCTGCGCCGGGCGGGTTCTGCGGCGCTTCCTCAGGCGTCGCCCAGCGGCCTGCGGTCAGGATGCCGCGACCCATGGAGCGCCCGCGGCTCAAGCAATCGATCCAGCCCACGGTCATGGGCCAGGCCGGAGCCGCGTTATTCAAGACGGACAAAAACTCATCGATCCCCGAAACACGCCGCGTTTCGGCCCATAGCCAGGGGCTCGAGATGCGATGCAGCACGAACTCCACTTCGAGCACGTGGCCAAGCAGCCCCATGCCGCCGATCGTACCGTAAAATAGCTCTGAATCCTGCGTGGGCGAGCAGGTGACGAGGCTGTCGTCAGCGAGGCGCATGCGCAGACTGCGCACGTGCGCGCCGAAGCAGCCTTCACGGTGATGATTTTTGCCGTGCACGTCGCTGGCGACCATGCCGCCGAGCGTGACGAATTTCGTCCCGGGTGTGACGGGTGAGAAAAACCCGCGCGGGATGAACAGGCGATTGATCTCGGCGAGACTCAGACCGGCCTCGGCGCGCATCACTCCAGTGCTCGCGTCGAAGCTCAGGATGCGATCGGCGAGCCGCGTCCCCACGAGCTTGTCCGTCGCGCGTGCTGGCAAGGATGAATCACCATAGGAACGCCCGAGGCCGCGCGACAGCGCCGCGCCAACCGTTGCCGGCTCGAGGTGCTCGGTGAGCAGCTCGCTACCGGGCTCGGCCAACAGCCCCCAGCCGCTCAACGTGGCTGGGGGCACCGTCGCGATAGAGGCCGACGACGGCGCAGCCGCCAAAAGCGGTGATTCCGTTTGGGACGCGGAGGCAACGCGCACGAGACTCACGCGCCGGAATGTAGCACGGAAACTCGGGCGAGCCTTCCCGCCCATAGCACCGTCATCAGGATCGTGGCATCTCCCGCGGCGTGCAATTCGGGCCAATTTTACGCATCTCTCGACCGATTTTTGAGTACGCGCTGCGGCTCACTGCAGCTGGAAGCGCATCACCCAACGCATGCGGACGGCCACTGGACGACCGCTACGTCGAGCCGGCGTGAAGCGATAGCTCTGTACGCTGCGCAGCGCGGCGTCATCGAGCCCGTAGCCCACGTGCACCAGCGCGCGCGCGCTTAGTACTGCGCCTGACGGATCGATCACGAGCTGTAGCGGGACGTCCTGTTCGATGCCTGCAGAGAGCGCTTGGGCCGTGTACGCCGGCGGGGTGCCAGAACGCAATTTGGCAGGGGTGTCGACGGCGGATTCGCTGAGCGGTGCGGCGCCCGACGAGCCACTCAGGCCGGCTTGCTCGCTCACCGCGCTCGTGCCCGCCACGGCAGCGTGCGTTGGGGCGACG
>DATHOI010000189.1:0-3953 GCA_035485095.1 Polyangiaceae bacterium
GCACGACCTTTAGCCGTGTTTCCAGGGCTTCCGCTTCCAGCGAGAAGCGCTGCTCCTGTGCGTCCAGATCGTTTTGCTGCTGAGTAGCCTTGGCCAACCTGTTTTGCTCGTCGGCTAGCACGGCCTCCGCGCGCGTGAGCCGGGCTTGCACGGTAGCGCGCGCGTACGCGGCGAGCGCTTGCTCACTCAAAATCTGTGCGGACGGCTGATCGGCGTCTTTGAAGGCGATTTCGGCTTGAGAACGGCGGAGCTCGGCGTCCGCGTAGGCCTGAGGTGCGCTCTTTGCGGCCTCCTGCACTGCGGCGCTGGCGCGCGCCGAGTCGACCTCGCGCATTACGTCCGGGCGCGGCATGGGCGCGCACGAGCTCGCGCCCAACAGCGCGACCGCGACGGCGAGTCGGGCCGGGCGGATCACTTTTTGCTCCCGGCTTTGGCGGCCTTGGTTGCGGCGGGCTCTTTGCCAGCGGGCTTGCTCGCAGCCGCTCTGCTCCCCGGCTTGGCGGCTTCCGCGCTGGTCAGGTTCTGTTCGGCACGACCGCGGCGCGCGATCGTTTGCTCGATCAGCGCTTGGGTGCGGACCGATTTTTGCTCGAGGTCGCTGACTTGTTTTTGCACGTCCGACAGCCTCTTCTCGGCGGTCGCGGCGCGCACTAGGTCGTCTGCCACTTGCGCCCAGGTCAGAGCTAGCGCGTCGAGCTCGGTGGCGTGGTGCAAGTCTCCAGCGCCGCGTGCGTTTTGTGCGCGCTGCGCGGCGGCCTTCGCTTTTGCCAATGGCTCGGCGACGACGGCGCGCGTTGCGGGCGCGTCGAGCAGGGTGACCAAGCGCTGAGCTTCCGCTGCGGGGTCGGGACCGGCCGCTGTTGCGAGCTTGCTAAAACCGAGCACAAAGAGCGAGGCGAGGGCCAAAGCCGCCTGGAGTCGGGCGCGTTTCACGCGAGAACGAAGCCACGTGAAGGCGCAGGGGTCAAGGGCGTCAAGGCTCTCGTCCCGGCTGGGGGCTCGGGTTATACCTGGGAGCTCGGAGGATCTGAATCATGACCACACGGGCGCGAGCGAGCTGGGACGAATATTTCATGGCCATCGCGCGGGTCGTGGCAACGCGCTCGACCTGCGACAGGAAGCACGTGGGCGCCGTCATCGTGCGCGAAAAGATGATCCTAACCAGCGGCTACAATGGCTCGATCCGCGGCCTCGCTCACTGCGACGACGAAGGCCATCTGATGGAGGATGGCCACTGCGTGCGCACGGTGCATGCCGAAGCGAACGCCATCGTGCAAGCCGCGCGCAACGGCGTGCGGCTCGACGGTGGCGACATCTATGTGACCGCGTCCCCTTGTTTCGGCTGCTACAAACTGATCGCCAACTCGGGTCTGACACGCATCGTGTTTGGCGAGTTCTATCGAGACAATCGCATCTTCGAGCTGAGTGAGAAGCTCGGTATCAAGCTCGACCACTTGCCGATCGAAGGCGTGCCGCGCGAAGTGGCACCCTGACCCAGCAGTTGCTCAAGGCAGCGCGACAGGCGCCTTGAAGTAGCCAGCTACCGCGTTCTTGAACTGATCGCCATCCGTCGTGATATCGGTCTGCTTGGCGGCACCGACCCCGAAGGCAGCGCCCAAGCCGCCGGCGGCGACGAACTCGTCGATGTGCGAGAAGATGTAGTGAACGCGGTTGTCGCGGTAGTGGCCGGACGTGCCACCCGGCGTCGTGCTGGGCACACCGAGCGGGATCTGCCACCAGATCATCGGGTGCTGCACACCTGCCGTGATCGTGGTCGACCACGTCAAATAGTCGTGAAAGTTGGGGCTGGTTTGGTTGGTCTCGTCCCAATACACGGAGCCTTTTTGGGGGCAATCGACACCCGCCTCGTAGCAGCCCGCGTCGCGATCCAACATGTCCGAGAAGACGACGTCCGTTTCACCTGCGCCGACTGCGTTGAAGAACTTCACGATGGCATTCGGGTCGGGGTTCGCCCATTGCGAAGCGTGGAAGCCGATGATGGCCTTGGGCGCGTACATGCGAGCCAGCCGCACCAAGCAATGACCCATGCCTACCAAATCGTTGCTGAGACCTGCGCAGTCCGGCGCGTTGGCGGTGACGTTCACCTTCATCGACGTCGGATCTTCTTTGGATTGTTGTTCCGCGTACGCCCAAAAATCGGGCTCGAGATGCACTACCGCGGGTTTGCCGAAGACGCCCAGGCGCTGGAACAAGAGCTTCGCGTCGCTCCAGTAGGATGCCTCGAACGAATCTGTCATCAAGGGACCGACGATGGTTCCATCACCTTGTTCCGCCATCGAGTACAACGTGAACATCGGAATTACGCCGTGCGCGTCCGCCGAATCCGTGATGACGTTCACGAACGTGCCGTTGGGATTCCAACTCGCCCAACTGCCCCAGGAGCCGTCCGCATTCTTATACGCACTCAAGTAGGCGTAGTGCAGGTCGAGCGTCGTGCCGAGCGTGAACGCGCCGTCCAAATCATGATCGCTGTTGGCGTTCAAGTCGTTGCCCAAGCCGATCAGAAAGTTTGCGGGTCGACCGAGCGCCTTGGCCATCGTGGACGCCGTGGTGGGTCCGCTTGGTGTGCTCGTGACGCCGGTCGCGCCGCCAGCGCTGCTGCTGCTCGTGCCAGCGCTGCTGCTGCTTCCGGCGCTGCTGCCACTTGCGCCGCTGGTCACGCCGCCTGCGCTCGTGGCCCCGGCGCCGCTACCCGTGGCGTTCGGCGTGGACGAGCCGCAGCCCAGCGTGAGCCCAAGCGTGGCAGTCACGGCCCAGATACACCCCAAGTTATTCATGCGCGCAGGGTAACGCCGACCGTGCCGCTTTGAAAGAGCGGACCGGGCAGTGCTCGGTTTAGCCGGTCTGCTCACCGGGGCTCGCGTCGTTTACGCGCGCCACGCTGCGCGCGCGGGTGCGTAGCCGCTCCAGCAACTCTTCGCGATTTTGCGGCGCCGCGACCGGCACGATCGGACGCCGATGAATGCCGCTCGATTCGCCGCGCTCGGCCGCGATTGCCGACGCTGCCGGTCGCGCCAGGGCCAGCGCTGGTCCCGTCGAGACGGGCGTCGGAACGAGCGAGGGTGCCGGCCTGATCGAAATGGGTTTCGCTGACTCCGGAGTTACCTGGGTGTTGACGGGCGCGCTCAGCGCGCGATCGATGAAGGCTTTGGTCGCCGCGCCGAAACGCTTGAAGCGAACGCGTAGCCCGCCGGGATTCCCATTGCTGGCAGCGACGGGTCCGATCACCTTGCCCTCTGCGCGAATTGGCTTCTGCCCGTTCTGCAACTGCACGTCGAACACGATGGGCGTCTCCGCCGGAAGCGGCGGCTGATCGATGAGCAGCATCGACTTCGAATCGATGCTGAAGCGCTCGCTAGCGAGATATTCTTCCTCGTTCGCGTAGGGGCGCAGGACGTGAATCACGATCGGGCTCGACAACGTGACCTCCAGTCGGTGGCAGAGCGAACCTCCAGTGTAACGCCGCCGCCTCTTTTTTTCACGAGGATTCGCGCTCTGGCTTTGCGACGTAGGCTCCTTCTGCATGCGTGCTGCACCCGTGCGCCCGCGAAATATCGCTCGATGTTTGCGGGTAGCGGGCGGACTTGCGGCGAGTGGGAGAGTGTGCGCGGATCCGCGCGCGATGACGGATCGAGCCTCAAAACCGGGCAAAGTTTTGGTGATTGGTTCCGGCGGCCGCGAGCACGCGCTGGCGGCGCGGCTCCTCGCTTGCCCGAGCGTGGTCGAGGTCGTCGTCGCGCCGGGCAACGCGGGCACCACTGCGAGTCTGGTGTCGGGCAAGGTGCTGCGTTCGGCGACCGGCCAAGCACTGGCAATCGCGGCGACGGAAAGGCCAGACCTGATCGTCATTGGTCCTGAGGTGCCGCTGTGCGAGGGGCTGACGGATCGCCTGACCGCGGCTGGGCACCTCGTCTTCGGTCCGACGCAACTGG
>DATHOI010000190.1:0-12351 GCA_035485095.1 Polyangiaceae bacterium
GATCTCTTTGATGAACAGACCTTTGCCGCCGATTTCACTGAGCGCGCGATCTTGCACGCGGTCGCCCGTGGTGATGACTTGCAGCTCTTCGAACGTCGCCCAAGGGTGTGCCCGTTGCAGCACGGCGACTAACGCGCGGCATTGCGCGAGCGCGAGCGCGCTCTTGCGAGTCGCGTACCTGAAGTGAGTGCGGGCCATAACTACCTCGAGCGGGGTTCCCGGGCGTTCGGAGGAGTGCGCCTCACGGGTACTCGTGGGTTTGGCCGTTCGCCACGACCGTCACGCGATTTGCGGCAGAATCCGGGCAACGCTCGATGTGTCCGACGATTTTCGCCGCCACGCCGAAGCGCGCCGCGGCGTCGATGACGCCCTGTGCCGCGGACGGGCGCGCGTACAGCTCCAAGCGATGCCCCATGTTGAAGACCTGGTGCATCTGCTTGCCGTCGATGCCCGAGTCGGCAATAGCTCGAAACAGCGGCGGCGTCGGGAAGAGTGAGTCTTTGACGTAGTGCAACGCGCGCCCGAAGCCGCGGCACTTGGTCTGCCCACCGCCGCTGCAGTGCAAGATGCCCGAGATGCGAGGCGCCAGATCCGAAGCGAGGATGGCGCGCACAATCGGCAAATAGGTGCGAGTCGGCGAGAGCAAGCCCCAGGCAACGCTGTGTGAGGTGCCCGGCAGCGTGTCCGAGAGTTGGAATTTTCCGCAGTAAACCTTGTCGAGCGCGATCGTCTCCGAAAAGCTCTCCGGAAACCGTTCGGCATACGAGTGGGCGAGCAGCGCGTGGCGTGCGAGCGTGAGCCCGTTCGAGCCAATGCCTGAATTCTCTTCGGTCTCGTAGTTGGCCTTGCCAGTCGAGGACAGTCCAATGATCACGTCACCCGCCTCGACGCGCGAAAAATCACTCACGTCTGCCCGCGGAACGCGCGCAAATACCGTTGAATCCGCGATCACGGTGCGCACCAGATCCCCCACGTCCGCGGTCTCGCCGCCGCTGAGCGTGATCTCGACGCCGTGGCCGCGCAGCATGGCCGCGCACGACTCATAGCCGTCGATGATCGCGGCGATCACGTCGCCCTTCACGCGGTGCGCGTTGCGACCGATGGTGTTGCTGACCAAAAAACCGCTCGTCGCGCCGACACACAACAGGTCGTCCGTGTTCATCACCAGCGCGTCTTGAGCGATGCCTCGAAAGGCACTCGGCTCGCCACTCTCGGCGTATAGCAAGTAGGCGACGGATGATTTGGTGCCTGCACCGTCCGCGTGCATCACCGCGACCATCTTCGGATCCCCTGCGGGGTCGGGGATCACTTTGCAGAACGCGCCGGGTACCTCGCCCGCAGAGTGCTTGGCGATCGCGCGGTGCACGTCGTCCTTCGTCGCGGACACGCCACGGTCGAGGTATTCGTTACTCATGGGGGGGCCAGCCGACCCTCGGAATAGATCGCCGCCCCCGCTCACGCAAGGCGAGTTTTCAGAGGCGGCCGGCGTAGGCGGTCTTCATCGCGTCGTAGAGCGCCAAATCAGCGGTGGCCGTGTTCGTGTTGCCGGCGGCGGTGAACAGCGAGTGGCCGGTATTCCAGGCTCCTTGTTCCGTAGGCTCCCAGTTGAACGTGCCAAGGCCTTGCTGGTTCGAAAGCCCGAACAGCACGTCGTTGATCTCGCGTTGCATCGGGCCGTACTCGGCTGCCACGAATTTCAGGTTCGGAAACTTCGTGGTCAAGCCGGTGAACGTGTCTGTCCAGTCGGTCTTGGTGTTCGTGGTGCTGTTCGGGTCGCCCTGGTACGCCTGGTAGCAAGACTCGCCGAAGACATCGAACGCGACGCCCTGCTTCTGCGCGTTGGTGATGAAGCTCTCGCTCGTATTGAGCGCGCCACCCGTGTAGCCGCCTTTGTCGCCGCCGCGATCGATGTGCAGCATGATCTTGATGCCGGTGTCGACGTCTTTGACGCCTTGTACGCCAGCCTTGAGTAGCGTGCCGAGGTTCGTCCAATTCGAGATGCTACCGGTGACTTGGTTGTTGCCCGTCGGTTGGCCGCCACTGTCGCAGACGTTGATCAGCATGCCCGGCGTGATCTCGTTGCCGATCTGCACCATGTCAGGGCGCGCGCCGCCGGCAATGAGCTGAGTGATCGCGTCCTTCGTGTAGTCGTGAACGGCCGTCGCGAGCTGCGCGATGGTCGTGTAGCCCTGCCACGCGATCGGAACGCACTGCTTGCCCGGATCGGCCCAGTTGTCGCTGTAGTGAAAATCCAACAAAAACCCGAGGCCCGCCGCTTTGATGCGTTTGCCGAACGTGATCGTGTGCGCGAGGTCGGCGTAGCCGTTAGTTTGGTCGTAGCCATCCGCCGCCTTCGGATCCACGAACGTTCTGAGTCGGATGTAGTTGAAGCCGTGATCCTTGAGGAGTTGAAAGATATCCTTCTTGGTGCCGTCGCTGTAGGTCGCACCACGAGCCTCCGCCGCCTGCACTGATGTGATGTCGGCACCGATGAAGTACGTGGCCGACGACGCGGCGCCCGCGCTGCCAGCGCTGCCCGTGCTTCCGGCGGCGCCACTCGCGCCGCCCGCGGCTTGACCGCCGCCACCTGGCGCGCCGCCGTTGCCGCCCGTCGTTTGAGTGCTGCCGGCAGCGCCCGTCGTGCCACCAGAAGCGCGCCCTGCACTCCCTGCATTGCCGGCGCTGCTCGACGCGCCGCTGGCTCCGCCCGCAGCACTGCCACCGCTCGTTTGGCCAGCGCTGCTGGTGCTGCCCGAAGCGCTACTGGTCTGCCCCGCGCCACCGCTGGTCGACGAGGCGCCAGCAACACTCGTGCTGGCGCCGCCCGCGCTCACGTTCCCACCCGGATTACCGGCGGAATCACCCGAATCCCCACTGTTCATGGAACCACTCCCAGAACAGGCTAGGAGCGGCACTGCGAGCAATACCGAGAAGCTCGAATGAAAAGCACGATGTCTTACTTTGGCGCGAGTTTTGGGCACCTCTTAGAGTTGCGTTCGTTCATGCTGACCAATCACGAATCTCAAAAAAAATACTCGCCGCTCCGCGAAAACACCGAACGACCACCGCACGAGCATCTTATTTCAGTGAATGTGTTTCGTACATCTCGACGTTCCGAACAACGTCGAAAGATCCGCGTCAGCGCGGCATGCTCAGGACACCGCGCTGCCAATCACCGCGTCGAGCGAGCCGAGCTTGGATTGCGCGAGGAGCCGCTTCAAACCACGGTGCATGGCCCAAACCGCGAGCGGTCCGCCGTATACGAAGCCAGTATAGATTTGGACCAAAGAGGCGCCAGCGCGGAGTCGCGCCCAAGCGTCCTCAGCGGTCTCGATGCCACCGACTGACACGAGCGTCAGTCGCTTGCCGACGCGGCAATACAGGCGCTCGAGCACTTCGAGCGAACGCGCCTTGAGGACAGCGCCCGACAGACCACCAGCACCACAAGCCTCGACCTGCTCCTTCGGTGTACGCAGACCCGAGCGCGAAATCGTAGTGTTCGTGGCGATGATTCCATCGAGGCCGAGGTCGAGCGCGAGATCGGCGATGGCGTCGATGTCTTCATCGCTCAAGTCGGGCGCGATCTTCACGAGCAACGGGCGACGCGCTGTCGCCGATGCGAGCTCCGCCTTCACTGCGGCCAATAGCGGTCGGAGCAATTCCACGGCTTGGAGCGCGCGCAGCCCGGGCGTGTTCGGCGAGCTGACATTCACGACGACGTAGTCCGCGAGCGGCCCAAGCAAGCGCGCGCTCGTCACGTAGTCGGCGATGGCTTCGGTTTCAGGGACGACCTTGGTTTTACCGATGTTCACGCCCAGCGGCACGCTGCGCCGTTCGGTCAAGTGCGTGGCGACCACGCCCGCGCCCAGGTTGTTGAAGCCCATGCGGTTGATCAGCGCGCGATCCGCAGGCAGGCGAAATAGCCGAGGTTTGGGGTTACCGGGTTGCGCATGTGCAGTCACGGTGCCGACCTCGACATGCCCAAAGCCGAGCGCGGCCAGGGCTTCGTATGCCGTCGCATTTTTGTCGAAGCCGGCGGCGAGACCGATTGGATGAGCAAAGCTCAGCCCCAGCGCAGAGACGCGCAGCTCCGGAGCATCGCTGCGCAACGCGCGACGCACGAGAGCGCCGAACGGCGGTGTTGCCATCCAGAAGCGGAGCCAGAAGAGCGCCACATGATGCACCCATTCCGCATCCAACCAACGCAGCACGGTCTGGAAGAAGAGACGGTACACGATCAGTGACGAGACCCGACGATGCGGGCTTCAGCGGGCAGCGCCGAGTTGGGCTCGCTGGGAGAGTCGGTTTCGGATTGCATCGGGTCGGGGTTGCTCGGGGACTCGAGCTCCGCGTCGAACGCGAATAGCTCGCTGATGGCGGAGCTCAATTGGTCGAGCGAGAGGGTGTCCGAGGCGCGGTCTAGCGCGGCTTGTCGGAGGCGGATAGTCGGTTGATGTAGCAGGCGATTCACCGCAGATTCCAGCATTTTCTCGAGCGCAGCGCGGTCGTCGCTGCCCAGATGCTTGAGTTTGCCGCGCAGGCTACGGTTCATTTCTTCTTCGAGCGCAGCACTCAGCCGAGCGCGCAGCGCGACGATGGTCGGAGTCGCTTGTTCCGCGTCGGCCCAACGGTCGTAGCCCTCGGCTTCGCGCCCGACGATGACCTCCGCCGATGCCGCCTCGCGTGCGCGAGTAGACAGCGACTCGGAGACGACCTTCGACAAGTCGTCCACGTTATATAGAAATTCACCATCGAGCTCTTCGACACGCGGATCGACGTCACGCGGCACGGCGAGATCGATGAAGAACTGACTTTTGCCGCGCCGCGCGCGCCGCGCGGCCGAGACCATATCGTAGTCGATCACGTGGTGCGGCGCGCTCGTGCTCGTGACCACGACGTCTGACTCGACGATACTTTGCTGCAACGCGGTCCACGGCCGCGCGCTACCAGCAACCGAATGCGCCAGCGCTTCGGCCTTGGACAAGGTGCGACCAACGACGATGATCGACGCGCCCGCTACCTTGAGCAAACGCGCGACGCTCTCGGCCATCTCGCCGGAGCCCACCAAGAGCGCGCTACGCCCCGTCAAATCGCCGAAAATTTGCCGCGTCAGGTCGACCGCGACACTCGGCACCGACACTTGACCATTACCGATCGCCGTCTCGGTGCGCACGCGCTTTGCGGCGCGGATCGCGCGCGGCAGGGTGCGGTGCAAAACCGAGCCCACGGTCCCGGCGCGCCGCGCGAGCTCGTAAGCGTCCTTCACTTGACCCAAAATTTGCGGCTCGCCGAGCACCATCGAGTCGAGCGAGGCCGCAACGCGAAACAGGTGTCTCACGGCCACGCCACCAACGTGCGAGTACAGATGCGAGGCGATATCCGGTGCGCGAGTGGCAAGCGCTGCGACGCAGGCCCTGGCCACCTGCTCGAGGTCGGAGTCGAAGCCCGTGCGCCCGGCTGCAACCAGCTCGACGCGATTGCACGTCGAGACGAGCAGCGCCTCGCCGACCTCTGGTCGCTGCACGAGCTCGCGCAGGAAATCTGGCAAGCCGTCGGGCTCGAGCACGAGCTTCTCGCGCACGGCGATGGGCGCCGTTCGATGTGACAGGCCGACGACGACGATCACAGGCTGCCTCCGCCGCCGGAGCGCACCGCGTAGAGCAGCATCACGAGCAGCATGCAGACTACGCCGGCGATCGTGCCGTACGCGGTCTTGCGGCCGCGAAAGCCCGAGGTTTTGCGCAACACCAAGACTGCGCCCAGCAAGAGCCAGGTCGAGTAGCCGAGGAACGAGCGCAGAAATTCCGCGCTGCCTTCGGTCGTGAGCTGATGCGTGAACACCGCCCCCGTCACCACGCCGAACGTCAGCAGCGGGAACCCCGCGAGCAGCAGCCGATGCGTCGTTCTGTCGAGCGAGTCGAGGGGCGGCAAACGCGAGCTCAAGTTGGCGATCCGCTTCTTGGTGCGTAGCCGTCGCTCCTGCACCAAGTAGACCGAGCCCGCGGCGCCGGCGATCAGGAACAGACCGACACCGAGCACGTTCGCCGCGATGTGAAACATGAGCAGTGTGCGCGACACGCCTGCAACCGCAGCGCTGCTCTGCCCGACGAACTGCGCGCCAATCAGGAAGGTGAGGGCGATCGGCGCCACGAATGCGCCCAGCGCGTATAGACGCAAGCGTTCTCGCAATAGCAGATACGCGCCAACGGCAATCAAGGCGGTGAAGCTGAGCGCGAAGTGCAAGGAATTGATCGGGCACACGCGAGACAACAAGCTCGCCGTGACCACATGGATCGCGTGCAGCGTCGCCCCCAGAGCCAGCAGACGCGGCGCCCATTGCGCACGCACGCCGCCGCCGTCACGCCGCGCCAGATCCAAGAAAAATAGCGTCGCTGCGACCGAGTAGACGATGACCCCGAGATAAAAAGCGATCGTTGTGACGTCGACCATGTTCGCCGCCTACAGGTTGCGCACCAGGAAGGACGCGAGCAGCTCTTCATCACTACCCGCCGTCGTTGCGCTGCGCGTGGATGGCGTGTGTGGGCTCGTCGATTGCTCTGCGCGGTGCTCGGCGAAGGTCCCAACCGGTGAGCCGAGCCAACCGGGCACGACCTCGTAGGCGTTGTCGGCAATGACCATCGACTCACCGAGCAGCGATGCGCCCAGCTCACTCAAGAAACCGACGGTCTTCACCTTGCCCATGACCTCGTGCGGATCGGGCAGCCCGCTGACCTCGGCCATGACTCGCGCCGCCTCGACCAAACGAAAGCGACGCCGCTCGGTTTTGATCGTGAGCAAGCCTTGAGCGAGCTCGACCTCACCGTTTGCGAGCCAGCGGTCGAGCGCCTCTTGCGGGAAGAAGACGCGATTCTTGTTCATGCAGCGAGCTGTTCGGGGGCGGCCCCGAACTCCGGGGGTGGGGCTCCCGCTGAATTTGCCTTCAGCGGGCCGGGGCTCGGGCCCCGATGGACCAAACCACCTTACTCTCCGGGGCGCGAAACGGCCAGGTCGCCCGAAACGACCTCGCGGTGCGACTGAGTCACCATCGCGATTGAGCTGTATTTCTCGGTCCGCAGCACGCGCAACTCGGCCACGGCCTCGGGCGGAAAGTTCTTTTCATCACCGTCCGTCGGCGTGTCCTCGGCGTCGGCGGACTTCGGGGAATTGATCAGCGCCCGCGCGCGCGTCATCGGCGAACCAGTGGTGAGGCTGGCGCGCCAACTGTCACCTTTGCGCACCACGAACAACCGAGTGCCCGGCTCGAGACCATCTTCGCTGCCCTTGTCCAAGAACGCGATCTGGTCCTGAGCGATGTACACGTTCGGGTAAATGCTCGTGAGCACTCGCGTGGCAATGCTGGCGTGCGTCTTACGCGGCGGCACGACGTCGAAGCGCCGACCGACTGGACCAATCTTCGCGCCGCGCTCGATCACGTCCACGGACTCCGTGAGCACGCCCTTGGCCATGCGCGTATCCGGATCGAAGTCGAGCACCTTGACCGTGCCGCGCACGGCGACGATCTCACCCGGGGGCTTGCGTGCGCCCGGCACGTCCTGCGGCTGCCGGATCGAGTTGAATACCGTGAGCTCCTGCCCCTTGGACACGGTCACGCCGGGCCGGAAAATCAAGACGACGTGGTTGCCCTCGGCGAGCATCATTTGCTCTTCGTCCGAGCCCACGAGCTCGCCCCAAACGTCACGCTTCGGGTCGCCGAGGAAGCCTTGATCGCGCAGGAATACGGTATCCCTCGGCACCTGCGGCCGGCGATTGATGAGCGAGCCCGCGCCGCCGATCGACTTCGAGGAACGCTGCGCGAGCAGCGGCGATCCGGAGCCATTCGGGTTGGTCAGGCGAACTTGGTCGCCCGGATAAATCCAATGCGGATTCGCGATCTGCGGGTTGTAGCTCCAGACCTTCGGCCAAGCCCAAGGGTTTTGGTAGTAGTGGTTGCATAGATCCCAAAGCGTGTCGCCGCGCCGCACGAGGTGGATGTCAGGCAAGCTCTCGGAGCCTTGCATGCCGTCGTCCGGTAGAATCGCGTTCGTACCGAGGGAGCCGGTGGAACCGCCTGGCGCATTCTGCGGCGCATTGGTCACGACCACGCTGTGCGTCGGCGCTGCGGGCGCGTTCTCACCCGGGTTCGCGGGCGAGTACGTCGTGGTCCCGTTGTTCTGCGGCGAGATCACGATCGAGCCGCCGCTGTCGGCCGGGATTGCGGCCGCACTCGTGTCGGGGGGAAAGTCTTGCGCGTGCGCCGCAGGGCCGAGCAACGTGAGCGCGCTCAGCGCAGAAAGGAATGCCCGTGTGCGCATGACTATTGTCCTCGCTGCTTGCGGTGCGCCGCGGTGCTGTCGCTATCCGTATCACTGGCCATCTTCACGTCCCCGTCCGACAGCGGGCCGTGAACTCGAATCACCGGCCTTGGGCTCTTGTCGGCGGCCGAGTCCTCCGGGCTGAGCTCGCCAGTCGGCGCGTCGCTCGGCGCGGCCTCGTGAGCGTCGTCGCTGGGCTCCAGTTTGACGACCATCAACTTCGGGTGCTCGAGGACCGGCGCGGCAGCGACCGGTCGAGCGTCGGCCGCCTCCTTGCGCATTTCCAGCACCTCGAGCCGCTCTTCCAAGCGATCGCTGTGGTTCTGGAGGCGCGTCAGATCGCCCTGCATGCTCGCCAGCCGCTTGGAGATATCATCGTGGCTGGAGCTGCACGCGGTCAGAGGGCTTGCCGCAACCAACAAGGAAAACAAGCCGAAACAGAGTGGGAGGGAGCGCATCGCGGAGGATCGTAGGGCGATCGCGGGCGACGGGCCAAAAACGCGGCCGGTGGGCATTTGTAGGACGCGCGTCGCGCACCGATTTTCCTAGTGAGATTCCCAAGTTACGGCCTGTTACTGGACTCGAGTCCGATCGCCGTTTAGGGTGGTTTGGTGGGGTTCCGCCGCGCCCGCCGCAATCCGAACCGTCCCAGGCCGAAGCTCGACCTGCGCAAAACTTTGTTCGTTCTGCCGAACCTCATCACCCTCGGCAGTGTGTTCTGCGGCTTCAACGCCATCCGCCTGGTCGCCAAAGACGACCCGGGCGAGGTCGACGTGTACCGTGCTGCTGTACTGCTGATCTTCGCGATGCTGTTCGACATGATGGACGGGCGCGTCGCACGCATGACCAAGACGCAGAGCGCGTTCGGGCTACAGCTCGACTCACTCGCCGACATCATCTCGTTCGGCGTGGCACCCGCATTGCTGGTGTACAAATGGGTGCTGCACCGGGAGCCCATCCCCGGCATTTTGACCGCGTTCATGTTCGTGTCCTGCGCGGCGATTCGGCTCGCGCGCTTCAACGTGCTGAGCTCGAACTCGACCGGCGCGCCCACCAAACCGGGCAAATATATTTTGGGGTTGCCGAGTCCACCCTCAGCGGGGATTTTGATTTCGCTGATCGTGGCCAACCACGGCGTGGGTGGCGCGCTCGGCGACAAGCGTTACACGCTGCTATTGTTCTGCGTGACCATCGGCCTCGGCCTGCTCATGGTCTCGAACGTTCGCTTCCGTTCCTTCAAGGAGCTCAAGCTCAACAGCGCCACCTTGCTCTTCGTGCTGTTCACGGTGGGTTCGAGCGTCTTCGTGTGGCAGCGCTTCAAGCCGCAATTCGTTTTGATTTGGCTGCTCTCGATGTACATCTTCATCGGCCTGGTGGAGACCTTGCGCGTGCTTTCGAGGCGGCTGCGCGGGCTGGATGAACGCAATTCAGTGCCCCCGGCCATGCCTCACTGAGCTCTGATAAGGGCTCGTTCTGCGCGGCAAGGCCGCAAATTCCCGCGCACCTCGAAACGAGATAACCTGGCCGGATGGCTGAGGTCTTGTTCGGGGTGCCGCTCGGTTTATTGTTTTGGTTCTTCGTGCGCTACGGCGTGCTCGGGTTCTACACCGTAGGCCCCAATGAACGCGCAGTGCTCAGCACGTTCGGGCGGGCGCAGCGGCTCGGAGGCAGTTCGATCGAGGACCCGATCGCTCAAGCCCTCCGCCCCGACGAGCGTGAGCGTTACAAGTATCCGCAGATTCGGGTGATCGGCCCCGGGTTCTACTGGAAGCTGCCCTGGCAGAGCGCGCACAAAGTCTCGGTCGCGACGAACACGGTGTCTATCGCTTACGATCCAGAAGATCCGCAGGCGAACTCGGGCGGCCGCGTTTTGGAAGCCGTCACCAAGGACCAGCTAAACACCGGTCTAAACGGTCAGCTTCGGTTCACGATTTCGGAGCGAAATCTGTACGCCTACGTGTTCGGGATCAAGAACCCCGTCGCGCATATCATGGGCTATTTCGTGTCGGTGCTGCGCGACCGAATCGCGAACTTCGAGGCGCCAGACGCGCAAGCCGCGCTCGACGCGTCCACTGAGGCGGGCGGCGAGGTCGGCGCGAGCGTGCAAGGCATCTCGATCAATGATCTGCGCAAGAATTTGCGCGACCTGAACGACCACATGGCGGAAGACTGCAGCTCTGCAGCCGCGCGCTACGGCATCAGCTTGGACGCGGCGCTGATCACGGGCATCGACCCGCCGCTCGACGTGGACTCGGCGCTGGCCGCGATCAATACCGCGCACAATCACGTCTCGAGTGAGATCAGCTTGGCGCAAGCCGCCGCGGATCAGAAGATCGTCCAATCGCGGCGCGCGGTAGAAATCGAAACGCTCAACGCACAAGCCGAGGTCGAGCCGCTCTTGACGCTGGCAGCGCAGCTCCGGATCTTGCTGGCGACGAGCGAGGCCGCGCTTTCGGCCTATGTCAGAAACGCAAAGCTCGGGCTCCGACGCAGAGCGCGCCAATTGGTGCTGACGGCCGAGCGGGAGGCTCGCTGATGTTGTTTCTGACCGCGTTCGGCGTCACGTTCGCGCTCTGCTTCGTCGGCGTGCCGATTTTTCTGTTCTTGGTGCGCGTACTCGGCGTGTACGTCATCGTTCAAGAGCGTCAGTGCGTCGTGTTCGAGCTGTTCGGCCGAGTGCGGCTGATCGAGGACCAACCGGGCATCCATTTCCCGTGGCTGAAGATGGGCCCGTTCGCGCCGCTCGTGCCATTTTTCGGCAAGAAACGCCTCGTCGACCTGCGCCTCGATCAAACCTACTTACGCAGCCAGCCCGTCAATTCCGAAGAAGGCGCGCCGATGGGCATCGGTGTCTGGTGCGAAATGTTCGTCAGTGACCCGATGGCATACCTGTACAAGAATTGGGATCCGGTCGGCTCGCTGCGAGCGAACGTCTCGAACGCGACCGTGCGTTGCTTGAGCAACATGAAGCTCTCGGACATGCTCGAGACGCGGCACTCCATGAGCCAAGTGGTGCGCGAAGAGGTATCCAGCAAGTCACGCGAATGGGGCTACATGCTCGGTAGCACCTACATCCGCAAAGTGCACTTTCGCGACCTCGGGATGATTCAACAGATCGAGCAGAAGGTCGTCAACCGGCTGCGCCAAGTGACCGCCGCCATTCAGCAAGACGGCACCAATCGAGTCAACGTGATCCGCTCGACCGCCGAGCGTCAGGCTGCCGTCGCGTTCGCGCAAGCCGCCGCGACGAGACCCCGTATCGTCGGTGCCGCGCTCGGCGAAATCGCAAAAGACCCCGTGATCGCCTCCGCTTTGTTCGAGCTGCTCGAAACCCAAAACCTCTTGCAAAGCCCCGGGCTCGAGGTCAGTGTCTTGCCGCAAGGCACGCAATTCGTGGCGGCAATTCCCGGTGTATCGAGCAACGCAAGCGCGCGTTGATGACAGTCAAACAAACGAGCCTCAGCTCTTTACTGCTGCTCGCGGGCTGCATCGGCCATGGCCAGGTGCGTGGCGAGCCGCTCTACCCGATTGACACCAGCGGGCCCTTACCGCTCGACCGCGTGGCGAGCCTGTCCGGGGCCATCGAGAGCGTCGACGGTCAACCGGTGCAAACCGGACATCGCTTCGAGCTCCTGCCGGGGTGTCACACGGTAAAGAATGCGAGCCGTTGGGGCGGAGCGGGTTGGGTCAATGCCATGAACGGAAGGATGCCCGTGCGATCCTTCGCCATGAACATGCGCGCTGGCTACTATTATTACATTCGAATTGAAGAGGGCGCCCGAAGCGGCTCCGGAGGCGCCCCCTTGCTGGTCGCGGAGGAGCAAGCGCCGAACGGCAAACCGTCGCGCCAGTTCGATTCAGGTCAGCCCTGCGACGCAAACTGACACGCGCGCGGTCAATACTGGGGGACGCTGACGGGGACGTTGAACCCGAGCGCCGGGTAGCCCGGCACTTGCACGGAAGCCCAACCCGGCTGCGGTTCGGGGACCATGACCATCGCGCTCACGTCGTCGGAGATTTCGGTCCGGTAGGCTTGGAC
>DATHOI010000191.1:0-16812 GCA_035485095.1 Polyangiaceae bacterium
GCCGCCTTCTGAAGTCGTCCCGCTGGCGCCGGCGGTGATCGTGGCGCCGCCACCATTGGCGCTCGCACCAGCTTTGGCATTGCTACCAGCGCTGGCACCGCCGTTGGCGCTACTCGCGCCACCATTGCTCGCGCCCCCGGAGCCGCCGGAGCCGCTCCCCTGTCCACACGACAACGCAGCCAATGTGACGACTGAGCAGCCGTAACGGAGAACAGCGCGCCCGACGTAACCCTCTCGCTTCATTTCCGGAGCAACGGCACGGCGCGCTGTCTCAATAAGATGCAAATGAGAAAAAGCCGGGACACACGGGAAACCCATGCGCCCGGCTCGTCAGAAGCAACAGCGATTCTGTTGCTTCTGCCTCAGGCCCGAATCAGGGGATGTTGGCGGAGGTGCAGGCGGTCAGGTTTTCGGTCGGCGTTGCGCCGAAGAGCAGCGTGACTGGGTTGCCGCCGCAATCGACCGTCTCTGTGGCGCTTGCAGAACCGGTGAGATCGATCAGGTCGTTGCCGCCGTTGGCTGTGACCGTGTCGTCGCCACCGAGGCCGAAGATCTGATCGGCGAGCGGGCTGCCGACGATGGTGTCCGCGGCGGTACCACCGAAGACGGTGCAGGCGAGCGTGCCACAGCGCAGCGTGTTGGCAGCGGTCGGATTGCCGGTGAGATTTTCCACGTCGACGGCCATCGCGCCGCCGGGAGTGGTCGGCGCGACCACCGCAGTGCCGCCTGCCGCGAGACCGACATTCAACGTCGCGCGCGGGCAGACCTTGGCGAGCACGCCGTTGACGAGGTCTTTCTCGCCCGTGGCGCCGTTCTGCGTCACGCAGGTCTTGGTCGCCGCGGTGTCTGCGGCGTTGAGGCAAGCGATGACGCCCGTGCCCGTGGAGTAATCCGCAGTATCGGTGCCCGCCCCACCGACCAGGTTGTCGTTGCCCGCGTTTTCGAAGAACCGGTCATTGCCGGCGCCGCCGCACAGGTCGTCGTTGCCGCCGCCGCCGGTCAGCTTGTCGTCACCGGCGTTACCGATCAGCACCACGTCGGTCACGGTCACGGCGTGCGCGTTGAGCACGTCGTTGCCCGAGCCACCGTTGATGATCTCCACGTCCGAGGCGACGCTGTCACCTTCCGTCGCAGCGCCGTCGTTGGCGGCAGCGCCTGTGGTGTCGAACGTGGCGCCACTTCCGGTGCCGGTCACCGCGGTCGACGCGATCGACGTGCCGGTCGCGGCATAGCCGTCGCCCGGGTTCGAGATCGTCACGGTCGCGACCGCGCCCGAGCTCACGGTCGCCACGGTCACGGTGGCGAGCAGGCCCGACGTGCCGCCGGCCAACGACAGAACGTCACCCACGGTGTAGCCGGTGCCGCCGCCGCTGGCGTGTACGGCCACCGTCGTGACACCCGTGTCAGAGTTCGGAGTCACGAAGACTGGCGCAGTGCGGGCGCTGTAGTCGACCGTGTCGACGCCGTCGCCGCCTTGAATCGTTTCCGCGTGCACCGCGGTGCCTTGCACGAACGTGTCGTTCCCGGCGCCGCCGAGCAGCGTGTTGGTCCCCGCGCCGCCAGCGATGAAGTCTGCGCCAGCGCCGCCGCTGATCGTCAGGTTCAAGCTCGTGGCCGCGCCCGCCACTGGCGTGAGCGCCGCCGTGGTCGCAAAACCGGCCGGAACGTTGGCTACGTCGCCCGTGAACGAATCAGCGCCCGCGCCGCCGTTGAACTCGAATTTCGGGGCCGGGTCCGACGACACGCCCGCGATCGTCATATCCAAATGGAGCGGCGTGCGCTTCGAGGTCGCGTCGATCACCAAGCCATTTACGCCGAGCGCCATGTTGCCACCAGCGAGCGGAGGAATGATCATGACCTTGGAGGCCGAGGTAGGCCCCGTGCCGTCCAGCGCAACGGTCATCAGCGGTGACGCCGTGGTGGCTTCCGCAAAGAGCCCGTTGCTGAAATCGAAGACGACCTTCTCGACGTGAGCCGCAGTGCCGTCGCCCGTGACGGAGATAGTCTTGCCCGTGGAGTTCACGGCGCACAGGTTGCCCGAGCTGTCCTTCGCGTTCGCGTACACGCACGGTTCGACCGTACATCCAGAAATGCGCCCGATGTAGGCCACGTCTCCGTCGCCAACGGTCAGCGCCAGGTTCCCGCCCGTCGTCGTGCACGTCGCCGCGAGCAAGGGCTGGTCCGTGGCTGCCACGTTCTCAGAACCATTGTCGAGCGGACTGCCGGAGCAGCCTGCGAGCGCCAGTAGACTCAATAGAAAGGCTCGACTGGTGGCACTGGTGAGAACGCGAAATTTCGTGTGGTTCATGTAAAGGTCTCCTCCTCGGCGCTCGGGGACGCGCGTCATGACGCGCATGACGCGCGTGCGGTGTTGTGTTTTTGCGCCGCTGGCTTTTGGTTGGCTGCGCTGGTTTCAAAACTTCGTGGACGACGAAACCCGCTCGACCTTGAACGAATCGATGCACATTTTTGCTTGACGACTCGCACGTTCAGGCGCAACGCGAGTAGGCCGACATCGCACCGCAACTTCGCACGCCGGCATTTCTCGGCAAAAAAACGGCAAATGCTCAGCTTCGCGAGCGCGAGCAGAGAGCGTGACTTATGTCGCAACGCGCGCGGTCGTAGTGAACACTGCTCGAGAGACTCGCAACGCAGCTCTCCACATTTGCTGGATAGCAGCCGCCATTTCCCAAGAAATGATCCGCACTGCGGATTCTGACCCAGCGAGACGCGCGCGGTGATTCAAATACCAATTCGGCCAGCCAGTCGCTCGATGTGACACGTGGGGCTCGCACCGTTGGCTCGCTCTCCGCTGACCTCCGCAGCGTGGGACGGCGCGCGACGCGTCGACGCGCACACACAGCACCTGCCCGGTTCAGCTTGTCTTTTGGCTAGCGGACACAGCCCGGCGCAGAGCGACGCGTAGCTCAGAGAGCTACTTCTCAGCGCGCTACGCCACTTAACTGACTGCTCGGCCGCAAGTCGCGCGACTGCTCCGACATGCCTACCTCAGCATTGGCGCCCGCGCGCGCGGACCACGGCGCTCGCTTCGCACGCAGATTTCTGAGCTTGGCGTGTGTCGCGGCACTGCTCGCCGGCCTCGCGGGCTGCGGCTCCAGCAGCTCGGGCGCCGGGAATGACTCGGGCACGCCTGGCGGCTCGAACAACGGCGCGGCGGGCTCACTCGGCGGCGCAGGTACGAATAGCGGTGGCTCCGGCGCGAGCGCGGCCGGCAGCAGTGCCGCAAGCACGGGCAGCACGAGCAGCGCTGGAACGAGCGCGAGCGGCGCGAGCGGCGCCCCAACGGGTGGCGCGAGCGGTGCGGCCGGCTCGAGCGGTGGCTCCGCGGGCAGCGGCGGCGACGTCACACTACAACCGCGCGATTTTCCATACTGCGACTACGGCAATGTGCCGAGCGCCACGCCACCTGCGGCGTGGGACGACAATCCCACGCTCACCCCGCTCGGCATCAACCCGTTTGGCGCGCCGGCACTCACCATCCCCGTGGGTTACATCTTGCTGAACGAGGGCCCACAAGGCACGACGCAAGTTCCTCAAGCGACGCAATCGTCGATCCTCGCGCGCATCAACGACGATCTCGAATTCGAGATCAGTCAGTCCTATTTGCACCTGCCGCCGTGGACGACCGGTGCCACGGCCAGCCACTACATCGACTACATGTTCGTCGCGACCGGCTTCCCCAAGGATCCGAACGCGGGCGGCGATCAAGGCACCGAGCAGCAGTACGCCGACGTCGAAACCACTTCGGTGGCGATGACCGATCAATCACAGCGCTTCGATCTCACGCACGAGTTCAATCACGTGCTGCAGACCTCGTACGGCACGTTCCCTGGTAACCGCATTTCGTGGCTTCACGAGTCCTACAACGACTACTTGATTCTGCTCACCGCCGAGCACGCCGCAAACGCCACGCCCGGGCAAAGCACGCAATTTGCGCTGCCAAACAACGTCTCGTACCTCGACCTACTCACCTACCAACAGAATTACGTACCGATCGAGAGTTGCGGCATTGCCGTCAAAGACGGCTCGATGGTCAACGGCCCAGCCGACTTCCCGACGGACATCACTGGCTTCCGCTACAACGACCTGTTCCCGCTGTTCATCGCGCAACGCGTCGGACAGCACTTCTTCGCCGACGTTTGGGAGCAGGCGAACGGCAAAGAGCAAGTCTTGCAGGTCATGACGCGCTTGCTCGATCAAACCCGCGTGAGCTGCATGGTCGGTGAATACTCCGCACGCCTCGCGCTCGGGGATTTCGGCGAGTTCTCGACCTCGATGCAGCGCATCGCCAACGACCCGACCATGTACACCACGCTCACGACGCAAAATGGCATGCTCACGCCGACCAACGCCACTTGGCTACCGCGTTACACTGGCCGCAACATGATCCCGATCACGGTCGCGTCCGGCGCGACCCAAGTCAGCGTCGACTTCGCTCCGGACGCGACGGGCAGCAACGGCACCGCCGAGCAAATGCAAATCGAGCTCGTGTATCGCGCGACGGACGGCACGGCCGTGTTCGGTCAGCCGGTGACCACGGGCAACGCCAGCGTCTCGCTCAGTAAACCGCCGAAGAACAACGTCGTCATCGCAGTCGTCACCAACATCACGTTCAGTGGCTACAAAACCGCCCAAAGCTACGGCTGGGATCCGAACGAAACCTTCGGCTACAAGCTGCAAATCACCGGCGGCACGCCGGCACCGACGACCAAAACCTACTTCTGAGCTCGCCGCGCTGCGACGGGTCTAGGGTCCGCGCGGCAGCGCGCGTTTTTGACTCGTCCGCGTCGAACATCGGTGGCTCGTTTGCGCCATCGCGCTGCCTGAGGCTACCCCGCGAGCGGCGACCGTTCTACAGGTCAGCCATGACGAGCTCGCTGAAACTCAGCTACGACCGGCCCGCGCGCGAAGCGATCACGGAAGGGCTACCACTCGGCAACGGGCAGCTCGGCGCGCTCGTCTGGGGCGACCCGGCGCGTGAAAAGCTCGTGCTCAACGAGGGCACGCTGTGGGCGGGCGGCCCTTACGACGGCACGAATCTCGAAGCACGCGGGGCGCTCGCCGAGGTGCGCCGCCTCGTGTTCTCCGAGGAGTATGCCGCTGCGCATGCGCTCGCCGAACAAAAAATGATGGGCCGTCCGAAGACGCAAGCACAGTACACGCCACTCGGCGAGCTCGAGCTCGGGTGCCCCGAGCATGCGGTCTTCAGCGACTACCGGCGCGAGCTCGATCTAGACACGGCCATCGCAGCCTGGCGCTACCGTGTCGGTGAGCTCGAGCTCACTCGCGAGCTGTTCGTCAGCGCCGTCGATCAGGTGCTCGTGATGCGCCTCCGCGCGAGCATACCCGGCGCGCTCGATTGCCGGCTGCGACTCTCTTCGCAGCATCGCGGCGTCCACGATTGGCAAGGCGCACCCGAGCGCTGGCAGACCCGGCACGAGCTCGGCATGCGTGGTCGCAATGCAGCGAGCAGCTTCAATGAAGGAGCGCTGCGCTATGAATTTTGCGCGCGGCTCTTGCTCATTGGCGGCCGCGTGCTGCCCGGTGAAGACGGCGTTTCGGTGCGCGGCGCGGACTCGCTCGTGCTGGTCGCCGCCGCCGCGACGAGCTATCGCAGCTATCGAGACGTGTCCGGCGATCCTCGAGCGCTCGTCGCCGCCCGACTCGATGCAGCGTGTGGATTGTCGTTCGACGCGCTTCGAGCGCGCCACCTCGCCGACTATCAGCCGCGTTTCCGGCGATTTCAGCTGGATCTGGGCGAGGCGCGTGACACCTTGCCCACCGACACGCGCGTCGCGAGCCACGAGACCGGTGGCGACCCCGGACTCGCTGGATTGTACGTGCAGTACGCGCGCTACTTGATGCTGTCGTGCTCGCGCCCCGGCGGACAACCCGCAACGCTGCAAGGCATCTGGAACGACAAGCTCCAGCCGCCGTGGGGCTCGAAATACACGATCAACATCAACACGGAGATGAACTACTGGTTCGTGAATGCCGCAGCACTGCCCGAATGCAACGAGCCGCTCTTCGCGCTGCTCGATGATCTGGCCGAGACCGGCCAACAAACCGCCGAGCAACACTACGCAGCACGCGGCTGGGTCACGCATCACAATACGGACCTGTGGCGAGCGACGCAGCCCATCGACGGAGCCGACTGGGGGCTCTGGCCGATGGGCGGCGCGTGGCTCTCACTGCACCTGTGGGACCAATATCGCTTTTCGCTCGACCGCGCGCACTTGGCGCGAGCGCTCCCGATCTTGAACGGCGCCGCGACGTTCTTCCTCGATTTTCTGGTCGAGCATCCAAAGCTCGGTCAGCTCGTGACTTGTCCCAGCGTGTCGCCGGAGAATTGTCATCCGTTCGGTGGAACGACGATCTGCGCCGGGCCGACGATGGACAACGCGCTGCTGCGCGATCTATTCGCCGCTGCAGCGGAAGCCAGCGAAACATTGGGAGTCGAGCCTGAGCTTTGCGCAGCGTTCCGCGCTGCGCGCGCACGGCTGCCACCGTTTCGCATCGGCAAGGCGGGCCAGCTGCAAGAATGGCTCGAAGATTGGGATCTAGACGTGCCGGAGCGGACGCACCGCCATGTCTCGCATCTGTTCGGGCTCCACCCATCGCACCAGATTTCACCGTTCGAGACCCCCGAGCTCGCGGCCGCGGCGCGCCGCACGCTCGAGCTTCGCGGCGACGAAGCAACCGGCTGGAGTTTGGCTTGGAAAGCGAACTTTTGGGCGCGGCTGCTGGACGGCGAACGCGCGCACGCGCTGCTGACGTTGCTGCTCAGCCCGGACCGCACCTACACGAATCTATTCGACGCCCACCCGCCCTTTCAAATCGACGGCAACTTCGGCGGTGCGGCCGCAATCCTCGAGATGCTGGCTCAGAGCAACGTCGGCTGGCTGCACCTCCTGCCGGCACTGCCGCGAGCGTGGCCAGAAGGTCGCGTCGCGGGGCTTCGCGCGCGGGGTGGGCTCACGCTCGATCTGACCTGGCGCGACCACGCGCTCGAATCCGTCCGCATCACGTCGCTCGTCGACCAAGTGCTCGCGCTGCGGGTCAAAACGGAAGCTCTACGAACGGTGACGTTGCGCGCCGGTGTTGCCTGGGAGCTCGAAGGTTGAGACCGCTGGCCGCCCACCCAACGGCACCCGAAATACCGCGCAGCCGCCGGAGCGAGGGTCCATTGCCAGCCCGGCCAGGCCGTAGCTGTATTCAGACTATGACGGTCAAGGCCATTTCCCGCCGTACAGCGCTGCTCGCTGCGCTCGGCTGTGCAGCGTCAGCCTGCCGAACGCACAACGCAGCGACGAACACGGACACGGACACCGACCACACGGCTGCCGACGCCGGCAGCGAGCCGTTGGGCGGGCTCCAATTCGCGACCGGCGGCGAGCTCGGCGAGCACGACCGCGGCGGAACGACGGTCGTGTTGCTTCACGGCTACGGCGCAAGCGCGGACGACTTGATTTCGCTAGTTCGAGCCATGGCGCAGCCTCACGCGCGGTACATCGTACCCGCAGGGCCGCTCGAGTTGCCCAATGGTGGACGCGCGTGGTGGCCGATGCGCGGGCATCCGAGCTATGACAGTGATCAGGTGCTGGCGGCGCCGGCCCAAAAGCTCGAGAGCGCGCGCGTGGCAGTGCAAGGGTTACTGAGCACGATCGCGGAGCGCTTCGCGCCCGAGGCTTTGTTCCTGGTCGGCTTCTCCCAGGGAGCAATGCTTGCGCTCGACGTAGCGCTCATCGAAGCTGCACGCGTCAACCGCGTGGCTGTGCTTTCCGGCGCCTTGCTCGCGGACGCAGCGTCACGCATCGCGGCGGCGCGCCATATGCGGCCCGCCGTGTTCGTGTCACACGGGCGCGAAGACCCAGTCCTATGCTTCGAGGGCGCCCAGCGCTTGGTCGACGCGCTCACCGCGCGGGACTTCTCGGTTACCTTTCGCCCCTTCGACGGCGGTCATGAAATCCCGCCCGCGACCGCCGAAGACTTGAAGGATTTCTTGTTCGGCCTCGGCCAATAGCGGCCGGCTACGAGCCAGAGCGACGTCACGGCCGGAGCGCCAAGCCTGTCTGGACACCCAAGGTCTCGCGCGAAGCCGCTCCTACTCACTTCGCCTTGATGATCAGGTAGCGGAGTGGACGATCAGGCGATGCATTCTCGAGAGCTAGGGTCTGGCCAAGGGGGAGCTCGAGAACGACGCCTGGTTGCATGATCATCGCGGCTCCGCCCACGCGCGCCACGCCTTCGCCTTCGAGCACGATCACCACCTCGGGGTATTCCTGCTGTACGTGAGCTCCGACGCTGCCAGCTCCCTCGAGCTCGCACGCAAGGATGGCGCCGAACGGCGGCCGGGGTTGGTCGCACAAGGACCAGACCAGCACCACGCCGCTGCCGCCGAACAGGCGCTCGCGACGATCATGAGGTCGAGCTCGGTTCCACGGGTTGACCTGCTCGCTGGGATTGGGGTTCATCAGATTACACGTCGTCCTGTCGAGAATTTCCCATGCGTCTGCTGCAAACTCCTTTTGTCGCAGCGCTTCGCTGGCGGTGCTTTTCAGCCTGGTACATTGATTACCCCGTGGAAGCGGGTCCCCGAATGAGCTCTGGCCGCAAGCGCCGCAGCTGCCGCGAGCTTGTGTTTGGCCTGCCATGGTGGCCCGCTCGAGCGGCCCAGCGCGGACAGGAAAGCGTCGATATCCTCGCGACCGAGCGCGGCAGCCGCTTCGCGAAATACGCGCTCGCGATCGTACCAATGCACGGACCAGCCGCGCGCCTCGGCAGCCGTCGCGAGCGCCTCGCGATACATGACTGAATCGGCGACGTTCGCTGCCCGCGTGTCGGCGATTCGCTCTTCGGTCGTCGGCGCAAGCTTGGGGCACACGCGGATTGCGATGCTCACGATCGGCACCGGCACCGTCGCGGCCAGCGTCTCGAGACTTTCGCGCGCGCCGTGCGCCGCAGCCTCGCGCACGCGCTCGACGAGCGCCACGGCGTCGGCGAGCGAAATCGGGCGCGCCCACGAGCTATTCAGGTAGCGGCCCACCGCCCACGACCCCTCGTGGTGATACGGGTGCGTTGGCAGATCGCGCGTGAGGTCCACGCGTCGACGATCGAGGAGCTCACCGCCGGGCGCAACCGTGACGAGCACTGCCGAGTTGCCGTGCTCCGCGACGCCAACAGTCGCGGCGGCCTGCGTTCCCACTCTCGCCACGTCTTGCTCCTTCTGGGGCGCGCCTCTACAGCTGACGCCGTCGCTCACGCTCGCCGATGCAATGTATCGGCGTTCAGCCGCGGGCGCCAGAGCGAGCTGTGGGCCACCCAGAGGAGATAGCGACCGAGGTACGCTCCGCGCACGACCTCCAATGTTTAAACTTAAACATCAATCGCGTTCGCGCGCGAGCACTGGCGCGAACGCAACGTGAAGCTGCATTGCAGCGACCGGCCTTCGAGCCCGAACGGCGCGGCCGCGCTTTGTCGACGTGCGACAGTGCGATGCTCTGCCCTTTCGAGCACCGCGCGCGCCACACGTATCGCTTGGGCGAGGCGGGATGGCACGCAAAGCCGCCTCAGCGTGCCCTGAGTTTTTAGCGGTTTTACCGGCAAAATGAGAACGGCCTCGGTCTTGCTAAGTGTGGAGCTGAGGAGCAATGCACATCCCTTTCTTTCGATCGCTCAGCATCGCCGTCACGCTGTCGGGGCTCATCATCACTGAAGCCGCAAGCGCGGACGACACGCCCCCGCTCACGGGACCGTCACTCCAGACCGAAGGCAAGCCCCTGAACCCACCCGCGCCAACGAGCCCGACCCCGCGGCTAGTCGGAGTGGACGCGTTCGGTGGCGCCATGCTGATGGACGCGAGCTCTCTCAACGACCGGCTCGCTGCCAACGGCTACAATAAGACGCTGCCACTCGTGTTTCCGATTCTCGGCGGCCAAGGCTTCGGCCTATTTGGTCACTTCTTGATCGGCGGCTCTGGCGCGGGCCTCCTGGCACGCAGCGTCGACGGTCCGGACAACAGCAAGCTCTCCGCGAGCGGCGCCTGGGGCACGTTCGATTTTGGCTACCAGATCCTACGCGTGAATGGCTTCCTACTCGCGCCCGTACTCTCGCTCGGTGGCTACGGCATGGACGTCGCCATCAATTCGAACGCAAACGACACCTTCGACGACGCGCTTCAAACGCACAACCGCGGCGCCAATTTGACGAGTCACGGCTTCCTCGGAGGCATTTCGGTGGTCGCCAAGACGATCGTGATCGGCCGCAATGCGCACGTCGCCGACGCGAGATCCGGATGGTCACTCGGGCTGCGCGCGGGCGCGTTGTACGGCATTCCCTACAAGGGTTGGAGGTCGGACGACGCCTCGATCACGGGTGGCCCGACCTTCGGGCTGCGCGGTGGCTACGCCGCGCTATCCATCGGCGCTGGCACCTGGTGACTTTGCGGAGTGCTTGTTCGGGTACGCGCGGGCCGCGTGCAAGGTCAAGCTTTTAGTCGGTAGCCGCTGAGGAGCAGCCAGCGCACGATGCCGAGACACAGCAGCATGAACACTAATGTCATGCCGAAGCTCACGCCCACGCTCACGTCGGAAGCGTCGTAGAAGCTCCAACGGAAGCCGCTGATCAAATACACGACCGGGTTGAACAGCGTTATCTTCTGCCAAATCGGTGGCAGCATCCGGATCGAGTAAAAGCTGCCGCCCAAAAAGGTGAGTGGCGTCACGATCAGCATCGGCACGAGCTGCAGCTTCTGAAAGCCGTCCGCCCACAGCCCGATGATGAAGCCAAATAGGCTGAACGTCACCGCGGTGAGTAGCAAGAACGTCGCCATCCAGATGGGGTGAGCGATCTGATAGACGACGAACACGCGCGCCGTGATCAAGATGATCGCGCCCAGGGCCACGGATTTGGTGGCGGCAGCGCCTACGTAGCCGATCACTATTTCCACGTAAGAAATCGGCGCCGAAAGCACCTCGTAGATCGTGCCCGAGAACTTGGGCATGTAGATGCCGAACGAGGCATTGGAAATGCTCTCGTTGAGCAGGGACAACATGGTCAGCCCCGGGATGATGAACGCGGCGTAGCCAATGCCCTCGATCCGCGTCATGCGTGAGCCGATGGCCGAGCCGAAGACCACGAAATAAAGCGACGTAGAGATCACCGGGCCAGCGATGCTCTGCGAGAGAGTGCGCAACGTGCGCGCCAGCTCGAACGTGTAAATGGCGCGGATCCCGTGGACGTTCATGATTTCGGCCTGACCAAGCTGACGAAGATGTCTTCCAGCGAGCTCTCGCGGGTTTGTAAATCTTTGAACTCGATACCGAGCTCGGCGAGCTCGCGCAGCAAAGCGGCGATGTTTGCGCGGTCCCGCTCGGCGTGGAACGTGTAGGTGAGCGTGTTCCCTTGATGAGACAGCGAGAGCGCGTACTTCGAGAGCGACTCGGGCAGCGCGCTCAACGGCTCTTGGAGCTGCAGAATGAGCTCCTTCTTGCCCAATTTCTCCATCAGCACCGCTTTGTCCTCGACCAGGATGATTTCACCCTTGTTGATCACCCCGATGCGGTCCGCCATCTGCTCGGCTTCTTCGATGTAGTGCGTGGTCAAAATGATCGTCACGCCCGTTTCGCGCAAGGAGCGGACCATTTGCCACATATCGCGCCGCAAATCGACGTCTACGCCAGCCGTGGGCTCGTCCAAAAATAGGATCTGCGGCTCGTGCGAGAGCGCCTTGGCGATCAGCACGCGCCGCTTCATGCCGCCGGACAGCGTCATGATCTTGTTGTTCCGCTTGTCCCACAGCGACAGCTCGCGCAGCACTTTCTCGATGTGCTTCGGGTCGCGTGCTTTTCCGAACAGTCCGCGGCTGAACGTCACCGTGTCCCACACCGTGTCGAACATGTCGGTCGACAGCTCTTGCGGTACGAGGCCAATCTTGGAGCGCGCCGCCCGATAGTCTTTGACGATGTCGTGCCCGTCCGCCAAAACCGTGCCCGAGCTCGCGTTCACGGTGCCACACACCACGCCGATGAGCGTCGTCTTGCCTGCCCCATTGGGGCCCAAAAGTGCGAAGATTTCGCCGCGGCGAATCTCGAGATTGACGTTTTTGAGCGCCTGAAAGCCCGACGCATAGGTCTTGGTGAGATTCTGAACCGAGATGATCGACTGCACGCGAGCTCCAGTGCGTCAGATCTCACACTTCCGACGGCATGTGAAGCCATGAGCCTCGGAGCGGCCCGGGCAGCGCGCTGCCGCGGACGAAATAGGGTGTGACGCTTTGACTGTGACAGTCGGCCGCGATCGTGGCCGCGCTGCGCTCCGCGTTACCGAGGCAACCTCGCCGCAGCAGCGCGATGCCGGGAATAAAGCGCGAGAGAGTCGATGGAACACTAAGTGCAGAGTCCTGGACAACCAATCCGCGACTGACCTCGCGGCAAGTTGTCAATTAGGGAGCCTTATCATGAGCATTCGAGTCCTGCCCGCAATATCTGCATCTGCTTTGTTGTTCGCCCTGTCCGTCCTGCCGACCAACGCGCACGCGGCAGCGCTCGACAAGTGCGGCGGCATATTCTTGACCGCCGCGTCGTCCTGCGAATTCAAGCCCACACAAGACTGCATGACGAACTGCGCGACCACCTCGGTCGAGCAGAGCTGCGCAGAGCAAACCTACAGCTCGTGCAGCGGCGGCTGTACCACGACCGACACCACGACCTGCACGCAAACGCTCTCGGCGTCCTGTGCCATGGAGTGCGACAGCATCAGCTCGAAGAGCTCGCACGACGTGTGTGTCAGCGAGTGCAGCAACAACTGCACCAGTGACGCCGTCTCCAAGGGCGACTTCGGTGGCGACATGGACGCCTGTTCCAAGAACTGCTCGCACGACTGCAGCGCGCAGTGCGACAGCTGTAGCACCACCGATCAGTCCACCGACTGTATGACCAAGTGCACGAGCATCGTCCAAAACGAGTGCCTCGAGCAGGTAAATCAAGACTGCGTCCTGGACTGTCAAACCAACAATTTCACGACCTGCCAGACCAACACGGTGAACACCTGCAACACGACGTGCACGCAAAAAGGCGGCGCGATCTTCTGTGACGGGCAGTTCGTCAACGCCGACAACTTGCAGGACTGCGCCGACCAACTCGCCGCCGAATTCTCCTTCAACATCAACGTCACCGCGAGCGCCACGGTGAACGGCAACGGCAGCGTGACTACGACCAACGGCAACGGCACGAAAACCACGACCAAGTGCTCCTTCGCCCCGC
Organism: Polyangiaceae bacterium; assembly: GCA_035485095.1. GTDB lineage: Bacteria > Myxococcota_A > Polyangia > Polyangiales > Polyangiaceae > PMG-095. Next base: position 13,284 of record DATHOI010000191.1, read on the forward strand.
CGCCGCAACACACCAACGGGATGCTGCTCGCCGGCTTGGGCGCGCTCGGCATCGTCGTCGCGCGTCGCCGTCGCCGCAGCTGATCCGCTCTCGGCTTTCTTAGTTGCCTCCTTCGCTTTCACCCGCAACTACGACTGGCGTGCTCGCTTCGCTGCGCGCGCCAGGCCCTCCAAGCGCCGGCGTCCCGCCGGCGCGGAGACCCCACCGCGGTGGCGCGGTGGCGCGGCGTTCCCTGGCACTGATTTCATTTCAGATCTGAAGTTGAAGCTTCAACATCGATTGGCGCGCGATAGTGGCTCGCGGCGGGCCATTCTCCACACTTAGCAGCGTAGCCTTCCCTTTTATTTTCAGATCTGAAGTTGAAACTTCAACATCGATTGGCGCCCGATAGCGGCTCGCGGCGCGACTGGCCAACTCGACGCGCTCGACGCCACTCATCCTCGACGCCACTCATCCTCGACGTGCTCGCGCTCGCCTGCCACGGCGCGTGCTGACGTGCTTGCGCTCGCTGCTACGGCGCGTGCCGACTTGCGGGGCTCCACAAACCAGCTACCGTCCCGCGCTTGCAGGCCACCCCCCCTCCCTCAGCGCAACCAGGGCTTCGCGCAACTAAGGAGCTCATTCAGCATACGCAGCGCACACTCCGACTGGTCTGGGCGTCATCGCCTTCGCTGCTCGTTTTTCTGTCTGCCTTGAGCGCGAGCGGCGCAGTCCTGCCGCTGCTCATCGCCTACGCGGGCAAGCGCATCATCGACGCGGTGGTGCTCCACAGTCGCCCGCTGACGCTGAATTGGGTCGCGTTCGAGCTGCTCTTCGTCGCGCTGTCCGCCGCGAACCAGCGCGGGCAAGGCTTGGCGCGTTCGCTGCTGGGCGCGCGCTTGGGCACGGACGTAAACGTGCAGATCCTGGACAAGGCTCTGCGCCTCGATCTGTCGTTCTTCGAAGACGCGGAGTTCTACGACAAGCTGACCCGCGCGCGGCGTGAAGCCTCGTCGCGGCCTGTCGCGTTGCTCAGTGAGAGCTTCAGCTTGCTGCAGAACGTCGTGACGCTGGTCGGCTACGCGGTCATGCTGGCGCGCTTCAGCGGCTGGATCGTGCTCGGGCTGCTGATCGCCACTTTGCCAGCCACTTTGTCCGAGATGCGCTACTCGAAGATCGCCTTTCGCATCAGAAACTGGCGTTCTCCCGAATCTCGCAGGCTTTTGTACCTGGAATACGTGCTCGCCAACGACGAGCACGTCAAAGAGGTGAAGCTGTTCGGGATCGGGCCGCACTTGCTCGAGCGCTACCGCGCGCTCGCCGAGACATTCTTCGAAGAAGACAAGAAGCTCGCGGTTCGGCGCGCAGTGCTCACGCACGTGTTCAGCTTGATCGGCACGTTCGCGTTTTACGCCACGTACGCGGTGCTCGCGGTCGCCGCCGCGGCAGCGCGCATCACGCTCGGTAATTTGACGTTATACGTGGTGTCATTGCGCCAAGGGCAGCAATCCTTTCAGTCGGTGCTGAGCGGCATCGGCAACTTGTACGAGCACAACTTGTACATGTCGAACTTGTTCAGCTACATCGAGCTCGCGGAGCAGAGCGAGCAGGTGCAACGCGAACGCGCAGCGCGACGCGCAACGGCGCAGGTTAGCCCGGGCGCCGGTATTCGATTCGAAAACGTGGGCTTCCGCTACCCGAACAAGGACAACTGGGCGCTGCGACACGTCGACCTGGAGATCGCACCTGGCGACAGCATCGCGCTGGTCGGCGAGAACGGCGCGGGCAAGACCACCTTCGTCAAGCTCTTGGCCGGTCTGTACGAGCCGAGTGAAGGGCGCATCGTGCTCGACGGACGCGAGCTCTCGACCTGGGACCCAGAGGAGCTTCGCAAACGGTTCGGCGTGCTGTTTCAGGATTTCAACAAATACCAGCTCAAATTACGCGAGAATATCGGCCTCGGCAGCGTCGATCACCTAGCGGACCAGGCGCGCATCGAACGCGCAGCGGAGCGCGGCGGAGCGACTGACCTGCTGACGGTCCTCCCCGGCGGCCTCGACGCGCCACTCGGACATTGGTTCGAAAAGGGCAGCGAGCTGTCGGGGGGCCAATGGCAGAAGGTCGCGCTGGCTCGTGCCTTCATGCGCGAAGAGGCTGACATTCTCGTGCTCGATGAACCGACAGCGGCGCTAGACGCGGAGTCCGAGCACGCAGTCTTCGAGCGCTTTCGCGAGCTGGCAAAGGGCCGCACCACGATCGTCATCTCGCACCGTTTTCCGACCGTGCGCATGGCTCGGAACATCATCGTCTTGGAGCACGGCCAAATCGTGGAACGCGGCTCGCACGAGAGCTTGCTCACGGAAGACGCCAAGTACGCTCGCATGTTCAAGCTGCAGGCTCAGGGCTATCAGTAGTCAAAAGCACACTTAGCGCCGAGCCGAGACACGAGCTCAGGTGGGTGTCGTGCTCACGAATCACGACTCCGAATTTGCGCTGGAGTCCGTCGTGCAAAGTGGGAGCTCTTTGCACGCTCGCGGTAACCGCGAGTAAATGTCGTAATTTGACCGTGTTTCTGCGTGATGTCGGAAAGCGTGAGTGCTACCGTAAGGGTAATTCGCCACAACTGAGTGAAGTGCGTCGTAACTTCCAGTTGAGCGTGTGGGCGTGTGTAAGACATCTAGTCTAATGCGGAGGCACTCTTGTCTGTGCAGCTCGTGAGACGTCGCGGAACAGCCGCATTGCTGACTCGATTCGCCATGTTGAGCTTGTTCGCGGTGTCTGCCTGCGCACAAGGTGTGCAAGACAACGTGGGCGACGCAGGCAGCGCAGATCTCGGCGATGGCGCCGGTGCCGGCGGTGCAGGAGGCACGCCGATCAGCGGCGGAACGAGCGGCTCGGCCACGGCGAGCGCCGGGCGCGGCGGCAGCGTCTCGAGCGCGGGCGCAGGCGGAGGCACGAGCGTCGGTACTGCGGGCGCCGCCGGAACGAGCACGGGAGGAACGACCGGCAGCGCAGGGACCACCGGCAGCGCCGGAAAAGGCGGCAGCACCGCCGGCGGCGGAGCTGCGAGCGGCGGCAGCGCGGGCGCAGTCGGTAGCGGTGGCACCAGCAGCGGCGGTTCGAGCAGCGCGGGCGCCAGCAGCGGCGGCGCTACGGGCAGCGGCGGGTCCGTCAGCAACGGCGGCTTCGTGGTGCAGTACGCATGCATGAAGCCGGCCGCCATGAGCCCGTACATCGAAGCCGAGCTCAACGCCAAGAACACGGGCGCGACGACCATCCCCGTCTCCGAGCTGACGCTTCGCTACTACTTCACCGACGAGCCGCGAGTGACGAATCAGATGACGATCAACTTCTCGCACATCAGCACGTCAGGCTCGAACCAGACGCTCAACGTGACGAGCGTCGTCGCAGGTCTCGTGCCGACGGTGACGGGCGCGGACTCGTACATCGAATTCAGCTTCACGAGTGGCACGTCGCTGGCCCCCAATGACGCCATGGATTTCGCCTGGCAGATGGACGGGCCCGACCAAAGCAAGGACATCTACACGCA
>DATHOI010000192.1:0-4477 GCA_035485095.1 Polyangiaceae bacterium
GCCTGGGCGGGCCGGCGTCCGGAGCGGGACCCGCTAGAATTCCCGACTTGTTCATTTCTGCGCTGTTTTGACGGAGATTCATCGCTCGTTTCACGACACGCTCGGGACGATTTGGGCAGACTGCGTCACATGATCGCAGTCGGCAACCCCCCCAGTCGTGCATGGCTTCAGCCCGCTCCGCGTTCACCCATTGCCGTATTGAACGCGGAAGACGAAGCAAGCCTGCTTGAACGATGGAAAAGCGCGCGAGACGCTCGTGCCGCGGCACGCTTGATCCTGGCGCACAGGGGGCTCGTGGTCTTGATCGCACAACGATATCGCCATTTCGGAGTCGCGTTCGATGACCTCGTCGCCGAGGGATCCCTCGGCATGTTCAAGGCGCTCGATCGATTCGACCCGGCGCATGGCGTGCGCCTTTCGACCTATGCGCGTTATTGGATCAAGAGCTGCATTGTCGAGTACGTGCTCAAGAATTGGAGCGTAGTGACCAGTGGGCTCGCGTTTCATTCGAGGATGTTCTTCAAGATTCGGCGAGAGCGGAGTCGCGCGCTGGCGCTCGACGGGGATGGGCCGCTCGCCGATCAGCGACTTGCCGAACGTCTCGGTATTTCAGTGGACAATGCCCGCGCCCTCGCGGCTCGTGTCGAAGCGCGCGACTTGTCGCTCGACGCGCCGCTCGGCACTGATTCGGAAACGAGTTTGCTCGATCGCTTGGCAAGCCCGCTCGAATCGCGCGGCGAGATTGCCCCGGCGCCTCGCAACGCGCTCCACGCCGCCATCGCGAAGCTCGACCAGCGCGAGCGCTACATCATCGAACGTCGCTGGCTCTCCGAAGACGAGTCCGTCACGCTAGCGTCGATCGCACGTACCCTGGGCGTATCGCGCGAACGCGCGCGCCAGCTCGAATTGCGCGCCAAATCCAAGTTGAAGCGAAGTCTGGTCGTGGCCGGTCACGATTGTATCTGAGCGGCATGCTTGAAGGGATCCATGGCTGACGTTCACCTCATTCGCTTGCAGCGTGAGCTGGCTCTGGCCGAGTTCGGTTTGAAGCTCGAACCGAGCGAGGCGTGGGTCATCGATCGCATCACGCGGCTGCTCGAAGAACGGCTGATCGCAGATGGAGAAATACTGGTATCTCCCGGAGAGCCGCCGAAATATCTGTACTTCACCTCGTCGGGTCACGTTCGCGTTTCGCGGCCCGGGTCACCGACCTGGACCCTGCGTGGCCGTTGGTTCATCGGCATGTTCGACACGCTCCGCGAGAGCGCCTCGGATCGCAGTACGGTGGCTGTGGGCAGCTTCCAGGCCGAACGAGTGCTCGCGAGCGCATGGCTCGATCTTCTTCAGGACTGCTATGCGCTCGCTCGGGAGAGCGCGATCGCGGCCTGCTCTGCGCTCGAGAGATTGGAGGCTCGTCTGCCCATCGCCCCGCGAATTCCTAGCGCCGCGGACGCCGGTTTGACGCTCACGACCGGCGAGCTGTCGCGTCTCGCGTCGCTCGCTTCGCTCAAGCGCGTCAGCCTATTTCGGACGGCGGGAGTCCAATCGCTCGCGGACCTCGCCGAGGTTACCCGCGAAGTCGTGTTCGAGCCCGGGCGAGTCGTCTTGGCAAGGGGTCAGCCGTGGCCCGAGTTGCTCGTCTTGTTGGACGGCGAGGTTCGCGTGGAGCGTGAAGCTCCTCGAGCGGAGCGCACGTTCGGGCCGTTGCAAGTGATTTGCGCTCCGACGGTGCTCGCGGGCGCGCCGTCATCGTGGGAAGCGATCGCCGTTCGTCGCAGTCGCGCGTTGGTCATCCCGCGCGCAGTCTGGTTCGACTTACTCGAGGACCATTTCGACCTCTTTCGCGCGCTCATCGCCGATCTGGCTGCTCGACGTGAAGTGATCTTGGACGAGCTCGGCGCAAAAACCGGAAACCTCGAATTGACCTAAAAACACTGACTACTCGAACTAAGAACGAGCGCCGAGCTCATGCGTCGCTAAGGGTGTCACGATTACCGGCCGCGCCGAGAGGGCGAGAACACGGCTCGCCACGCTGCCCAGCGGAAATCCGACTCCGCGCTGTCCCGTCGCGCCGACGGCGACGAACTCGGCGCCGTACTCGGTCGCCACGTTCAAGATCTTGTCCCACGGCGCGCCGCGACGAACCAAAGGTTCCACGCGGATCCCGCGCCGCGAGGCGCCGGAGGCGGCAATTTCTTCGGCGAGCTGTGCAAGTAGCGTGGGTGTCGGATCTTCGAGATCTTTGGTCCCGACTTGTTCCTCGTAGGCATGCACGAGCGCCACACAGGCGCCCGAGCTCTCCGCGACGCTCAAGGCACGCATCAGCGCGCAGCGAGCGCCGTCGCTGAAGTCAGTACCGACGACAATCCATTGTTCGTTCCTCATGCAGGATGATTTGGCCTCAGCCTACGCGCTGTGCTGTAGAAACGCCGGCAAATCTCCGTCAACGAAGCGTCAAACAGGGCGGTCCTGCGAGCAACGCAGACATTTCCACACGATGCGTGGTCGCGTCCTGGCTACGCCGGGTTCGCGCTCTGAGCCCACGCATATTTGACCGCGATCTGGCGCACGTTCGACAGAGGTCAAACACGCTTCGCCCTAATGGTAATTCACCACGCGAAAGGCTTGATCGTATGCAATCCGAACGTTTGAAAAGCGCGCTGACGCGCGTGCTCAGGCCGCTCACGCGAATCGAGCCCAGCGAATTGGTCGAGACGGCGCTTCTGACGCTCACCGTGTTCGTGTTGCTGACGGCGTACTACCTGCTCAAGGTCGCACGTGAACCGCTGATCCTGCTTCATGGCGGCGCCGAGGTGAAATCGTATGCGGCCGCCGGCCAAGCCGTGCTCTTGCTCGGATTCGTCGCCGTTTATGGAGCCCTGGCACAACGGGTCGGGCGGTTGAAGCTGCTCGTCAGTGTCTATCTGTTTTTCGTCGTCGATCTGCTCGTGTTCGCGGCGCTCTCCAGTCACGCGGAATTGATCGCGGTGCCGTTTTATCTCTGGGTCGGGATCTACAACTACACGTCGATCGCGCAGTTCTGGGCTCTGGCAGCGGATATTTTCACGCGCGAGCAGGGCACGCGCCTGTTTGCTGTCTTGGGTCTCGGTAGCTCGCTCGGTGCCGTCTTCGGCTCCTGGAGCTCGAAGCTCTTGGTTCCGCTCGGACCGGGCGCACTGATGCTCGGCGCCGCGGTACTGCTGCTCGCATGCACCGCTTCGCTAGCGTTCATCGAGTTGCGGCATCGGAAACGCGAGACCGTAGAGCCAGTCGACGAAACCCAACCTGTTCTTTCCCGCGGGTCCGCATTCTCCCTCTTGCTAAGCGACAAATATCTGCTCCTGCTCGCGGCGCTCACGCTGATCATCAACTGGGTGAACACGAATGGTGAGTACATCTTCGACCGCTCGGTTCTCGAGTACGTGCACTCCGTTGCTGCGAGCGGGGCCTCAGCGCATCGCATCGTGGGCGAAATGAAGGCCTCGTACTTCTACTGGACCAACGTGTTCAGCGTCGTTCTGCAGATGTTCTTGGTCTCGCGGTTGCTGACGCGGCTCGGCGTACGCGCTGTCTTGTTCTTGCCTCCACTCTTCGCGTTCTGCGGCTACGCTGGGATCTTCATCGCGCCGGCGCTCGGCCTCATCCGCGCGGTAAAGATCACCGAAAACAGCCTCGACTACTCGCTCGAAAATACCGCTCGTCAGGCACTCTATCTCGTCACTTCCCGCGCCGAGAAGTATGTCGGCAAGACCGCGGTCGACAGCTTCTTCGTCCGTTTAGGTGATGTGATGTCTGCTCTGGTCGTGTGGATTGGGTCGCGGTTGGCATTGCCGATCGCGGCGTTCGGCGCGATCAATCTCGTTCTCGTCGCAGTTTGGCTCGCCGTGGTCTTCTCGATGGGCCGTGCGCACCGCCAGCGTGAAGGGCTTGACGCCTCTTGGCGCGGACTCGAGGCGGCGCATCCATGAAGCGCGACGTGGCAGCAGTGCTGGCGTTCTGCGCGTCGCTGGGGTTCGTTTTTGGCGCCGCGCGAGACGCGCGCGCCGCCTCCACGGCCACGAACGCGCCTGCGCCCGCGAGTCCGCCTGCCGAGCCGAGCGAATCGTCTCCAAAGCGTTCGCTGCCGAACTACGACGGGAGGAAACCCGAGCCCACGAGCTTCGGCGACATTGCCTTGTGGATCCCCCGGGTCTTGTTGTCGCCGTTCTATCTCGTCGCGGAGTTTGGGCTGCGCGAGCCCCTCGGTCTGGCCATCCCGGCCGCGGAGCGAGCCGGGGTTCCGCAAACGCTGTACGACTTTTTCTTGTTCGGGCCCGACCATCGCGCGGGGTTCATCCCGATCGCGTTCGTCGACTTCGGATTCCGTCCGAGTGTCGGCGTGTACGCGTTTTGGGACGACGCGTTCGCACGCGGTCAGGATCTGCGCGTCCACGGCTCCACCTCGGGGTCGGATTGGCTAGCCGGCACGCTCACGGAT